>JAYUGD010000941.1:0-3580 GCA_043767785.1 Zavarzinella sp.
GCGCTCCTCTCCGCAAAGCCTCCGCGTCGCGGCTCACAAGTCGCCAGTAATGTGTTGGTTCCCGCCTGCCTACTTTGTCCCGAGTTCCCACCATGCGACTTTCTCTCGTAGCTCTGTCCCTCTTCACACTCACCCTCACCGCCGACGACAACTGGCCGGAGTTCCGCGGGCCGCACGGGGACGGGCGTGCGGACGCCAAGGGGCTGCCGACCACTTGGTCCGAGACGCAGAACGTGAAGTGGAAGGTGGCCGTCCACGACAAGGGGTGGTCGTCGCCCGTCGTGTGGGGGGATCAGGTGTGGGTGACGACGGCCACGCCCAAGGGGGAGAAGTTGTACGCGGTCGCCTTCGACCGGGAGACGGGCAAGGTCGTTCACGACCTGCTCGTGTTTGAAATCAACCGGCCGGATCCGAAAGACCCGTACCACGTTTGGGCCGGGTTCAACAGCTATGCGTCGCCGACGTCGGCCATCGAAGAGGGCCGCGTGTACGTCCATTACGGCGTCGCCGGGACGGCCTGTTTGGACACCAAGACTGGCAAGCCGGTGTGGACGGTCAAGGACCGCGAGTTGGATTGCAACCACTTCCGCGGGCCGGCCTCGTCCCCGATTCTCGTCGGCGACAAGCTTATCCTGACGTTCGACGGGTTCGACGCGCAGTTCCTGGTCGCTCTTGACAAAAACACCGGCAAGGTCGCCTGGAAGAAGGACCGCGAGTTCCACCCGGCGGCGATGAACGGCGACGGCAAGAAGGCATTTTCGACCCCCCTCGTCATCACGGTCGGCGGCAAAGAGCAATTGGTCAGCCCGTCGGCCGGGGCGACGGCCGCCTACGACCCGAAGACGGGCGACGAGATTTGGCGCGTCGTCCACGGCGGCATGAACGCCTCCCTGCGGCCGGTGTTCGGGGCCGGCAAGGTCTACACGGCCAGTTCGGACGGCGGCAAGCAACTCGTCGCCGTCCGGCCTGACGGGACGGGGAACGTCACCGAGACGCACGTGGCGTGGACGCTCGGCAAAGGGGTTCCCAACCGCGCCTCCTTCCTGTTTGACGCGGACAAGTTGTACATGGTCAAGGACGGCGGCTTCGTCACCTGCGTGGACGCGAAGACCGGCAAGGAAATGGGCAATGCCAAAGTGGAAGCCCGCGGCGCCCGGTTCGTCGCCTCCCCCATCCTCTGCGAGGGCAAGGTTTACATGCTCGACGAGAAGGGGGGCGGCTACGTCGTCTCCGCCAAGCCGGATCTCGCCGTGCTGGAGACAAACAAGCTGGCCGGCGACTTCAAGGCGTCCCCGGCGGCCGTGGGGAAGTCGTTGATCGTGCGCTCGGAGACGCACTTGTATTGCTTGGAGGCGAAGTAGGCGAAAGCCCACGGCCGGCCGTCCGTGGGTTTTCTACCGTTGCAACCCGGTCAAGCGCCTTTATAATGCCAATCAATCGGCGGATTCCCGCCGGGCTTGTCCGCTCTTCCGCCCCGAATTGCATGGGGACGTACTTGTTCACCCGCCAACCCAGTCAGGGGGCTTCCCGCCATGGGCAATGAAAGTCGTCAGCAGTGGTCCCGGCGCAACGTGCCGAACCGCGTCAAGATCGCCTACGAGGTCGAGACCGAGGGGGCCGAGCCGATCCTCGAACTCCCCTTCATCATCGGCGTCATGGCCGACCTGTCCGGGATGCCCAAGGAAGGCGTGAAGAAGAACTACAAGGACCGCCGGTTCGTCGAGATCGACCCGCAGCGGTTCAGCACCGTCATGGAGCAGCAGGCCCCGCGCGTGGCCATGGCCGTCCCGAACAAGCTGACCGGCAACGGGGAGGACAAGCTGAACGTCGAGTTGAACTTCCGGTCCATGGACGACTTCGAGCCGGCCCGCCTCGCCGCCCAAGTCCCCGTGCTGAACGAACTGCTCCAGATGCGCAAGAAGCTGACGGAACTGATGAGCAAGATGGAGGGGAACGACGCCCTCGAAAAACTGTTGAGCGACGTGATGGCCAACACGGACGCCCGGGCCGCCCTCGCCACCGAACTGAAAGCCGCCACCCCGCCGGAGAGCAAGTAATGAGCGCTGAGAAGGTTTCGGCCGCCGCCGGCTCGACCACCACGACCGAGTTCAACGCCACCGGCTGGCTCGACCAGGCCACGTCCAAAATGCGGGTGGACGACGACCCGATCGCCAAGAAGCGCGGGCTCGACGCGCTGCAGCAGTTCATCGACAGCGCCATGCAGCCGGGGCAAGTGCTGCAAAAGGACGTCGAGGCGAACATCAAGACGTGGATCGCCGCCATCGACCAGAAGCTGACCGCCCAAGTGAACGAGATTTTGCACCATCCGACGTACCAGAAATTGGAAGGGACGTGGCGCGGGCTGCACCACCTCGTCCACAAGTCGAGCCTCAGCACGATGCTCAAGGTCCGCGTGCTGAACGCGAGCAAGGCCGAGGTCGCCACCGACCTGACCAAGGCCCAGGGGTTCGACCTGTCCGAACTGTACAAGAAGGTCCACGACAGCGAATACGGCACGCTCGGCGGCACGCCCTACGGCATGTTGGTCGGCGACTACGACTTCGACCTGCGCCGCGGCCCGGAAGTCAAGCTGCTGCAAGACCTGTCCGGCGTCGCGGCCGTCTCGCACGCCCCGTTCGTGAGCGCGGTCAACCCGAAGGGGTTGAACATCGACAGCTTCGCGGACCTGCCGAACCCGGCCCGCATCGCCAAGATCTTTGACAGTGAAGAGTATGCCCCGTGGAAGTCGTTCCGGGCCTCGGAAGACTCGCGGTACACCGCCCTGACGCTTCCTCGGGTATTGGCCCGGCTGCCGTATGGGGAGAAGTTCCAGCCGATCACCGAGTTCAACTTTGAAGAGAACGTGGACGGGACGGACCACCACAAGTTCCAGTGGATGAACGCCGCGTGGGCGTACGCCACGAACGTCGCCAACAGCTTCGAGAAGAACGGCTGGTTCGCCCTGACGCGCGGCGTCGGCGGCGGCGGCAAAGTCGTCGGCCTGCCGGTCGCCACGTTCCGCACGGACGAGGGGGACTTGGCCATGAAGTGCCCCACGGAAGTGAGCATCAACGACAGCCGCGAGGCCGAGTTGTCCGATCTCGGGTTCCTGCCGCTGATCCACTGCAAGGGGACGGACTACGCGGCCTTCCTCGGCGCGCAGTCGTGCCAGAAGCCGGTGAAGTACGACGACCCGCGGGCGACCTCGAACGCCGCCCTGTCCGCGAAGTTCAACCTGATGCTGTGCATGTCCCGCTTCGCCCACTTCCTGAAGGTGATGGTGCGGGACCGCGTGGGCCGCTACCAGGAGCGCGGCGACGTGGAGAAGTTCTTGCAGCGGTGGATCAACCGCTACGTGCTGGACTCCCCGGAGAGCGCCGGGGAAGAGTTGAAGGCCGAGCGCCCCTTGGCGTGGGCGAAGGTCGAAGTGGTGGACGTGGCCGGGCAGCCGGGCTACTACCAGGCCAAGCTGCACCTGCGCCCGCACTTCCAACTCGAAGGCGTGGACGTGTCCCTCCGTATGGTGGCCCAGCGGCGCGGGGACTAACCGTTCTCTTGGCGAGCGGGGGGCGTCAGCCCC
>JAYUGD010000942.1:0-3580 GCA_043767785.1 Zavarzinella sp.
GAGAGGGGGCCGGGGGGTGAGGTAAACGGCCGAGACTCGCGCATCGTCTTCTCCGCCACGAACCCCTCCAACCGATTCAGCCCCTCCCGTAACCGCCCCTCGTCCACGGCGAAGCTGACGCGAATGAACTTCGACCCGGAGGGGCCGAACACGTCGCCGGGGTTGACGAGGACGCCGGTCTCCGTCAGCAGGCGTTGGGCGAAGGCCCGCGCCGGTTCGCCGTTCGGGACGGGGATCCAGTGGAAGAACCCGGCCCGCGCGGGCCACGGGGTCAGGCCCATCGCTTTCAAGCGGCCTTCGACGTAGCCGCGGCGGGCGTTGAGGTCGTCGCGCAGGGCGGTCATCGCCGGCTCGCCGGTGCGCAGGGCGTGCGTCGCCACCTGTTGGCACAGCGGGGCCACGAACGGGGCGTTCATCAGGGCCGCGAGGGCGCACGGCCGCACCAAATGCCGGTAGCCCGCCAGCCAGCCGACGCGGGCCGCGGAGAGGCCGTGGCTCTTGGCGAAACTGCCGATGGACAGCGTGCGGCGCTCCGCGTGCGGCAGGTTGGCCAGCCGGCTCTTCGGAAGCTCGGATCGCCAGCGGTCGAAGGAAACGTCCTGCACGATCAGCGTGTCGTTCCGCTTCGCCCAGAACGCGATTTGTTCCAAGTCTTCCGGGGCGAACACGCACCCCGTCGGGTTGGCCGGGTCCGCGAGGACGATCAACTTCGCCCCCCGCATCGCCCGCTGAAAGTCGGCGGCGACGAAGCGCACATAGCCGTCGTCTGAAGTGGTCGGCACCCACGCGACGCTGGCCCGGCGGTGCTTCAAGCCCAACGGAAAGATGGGACTGGTCGGGTCGAACAGCACCACGCGGTCGCCGGGGTTGACGAAGGCGTCCAGCACGGCCCCGAAAGCCCCGGTCGCCCCGTGCGTGACGAACACCTCGTCGGCCGGGTCGTGTTCGACGCCGTGGACTTGCCGGAAGCGGTCGGCCAACTCGGCCCGCAGGTCAAAGTCCCCCCACGCGGACGGCCGGCGGTCGTGCAACACGCGCGGCAGCCCGACGTGCAGATCGCCCCGCGGCGCGCCCAAGGCCAGATGAATTGAGTCCGGCGTCGAGATGTCCGGCAGCAGCGCCTTGTCGAGCAATTCCGTCAGCGGGGCCGCCAGCGTGCGGTCCGCGAGGAGCGACAGGAACTCCTCCCCGCCGTTGAGCGTCTTCTTCACCGCCGGCAGGTACTTCCCAAGACCGCTCTTGGCGAGCGCCTTGCGCCAGAAAAACGAGTCGATCATCCCCCGCCGCCTCCGTGCCGGTCCCCCGTGCGAGCGGGGATTGTGCCACAGACAGGTGAAGTTGCCAAGGGGGGATTGAAGACACCGCCGTGAGGCGGTCGCGTTGGAGTTCCGCTTTTAAGCGGTCTGTGAGCTGTCACCCGTTTGAGGCCGGCGAACCGAGTCTTCGAGGGTTCGCCAATGTGGGTGACGACGCGCAACGCGCTCGGCCGACGAGCCGTCGGGTTCATCCCGACGGGAGTATTCCCGCGGGGATGAACCCCGCGGCTCGTTTGTAGACATCGTTCCCCCGCGGGGTCGGACCCTCGAAGACTCGGTCCTCTTGATCCCCGTGGCTTGAAGTTCCAAGACCGCTTAAAAGCGGAACTCCAACGGAACCGCCTACGGCGGTGATGTCAAGCCGTCGATAAACTCCGCGAGCAAGTTCGCCTCGGCCCCGTCGCCGCGAAGCCCGTCCAGCATCCCGGCCTGGTCGGCCGCCGAGCGGTTCTGGCCGAGTTTGAACTTCCCCTCGATGCGGGCCATCGGCATCTCGAATCCGACGATTCCGGCGAGCAACTTCTGGCGAAACTCCTCGGGCATCTCGTTCGGCCACGGGGCCGGCCGCGACCCTTCGTACTTTTGGACGGTCATCTCCACGACTTCACGGGTGCGCTCGGCCGACAGCAACCGCGGGACACCGTACACATGCACGGCCGCGTAGTTCCACGTCGGCACCGCCGGGGCCGTTGCGTACCACGACGGCGAGATGTAGGCGTGCGGCCCGGTGAAGATGGCCAGTGACTCGGCCGCGGAGCCGAAGGCGTTCCAATGCGGGTTGGCCCGCGACACATGCCCGAGCAGAAGGTTGTTCTCCCGGTCCAACAGCAACGGCACATGGGACGCGAACGGCGAACCGTCCACCGTACTGACGAGCGTGGCGAAGCCGTGCCGCTCGATGAAGTCGAAGAGCGTGTCACGGTCGTCGACGCGGAAGGCGGAGGGGATGAACATGCTGCTGATCGACCTCAAAACCGCTCACCGCCGCCGGTCCAAATCCCCGAACACGTCCCGCACCGGCACGGAGAAGCCGGGCAGCACCGCCCCGCCCGTCAGGCGGTCGTCGCCCGTCAGCAGGACGGATTCATGCACGCCCGTGTACATGCGAACCGTTCGGGTGTCGGGGTTGGCCTCCCATGCCAACTGCGTACCGGAAGCGAAATACTCTTCGCGCTTCAGCCACATTTCGCGGACCGTATTGCCATTCATCACCACGTCAATCGCCAAGGCGGGCGAGAAGTCGGCGATCTCGACGTTGGGCACACGCCCTTCAGGGAGTTGGTCCCACGAGACGAAGCCGAAATCCGGGATACGAATGTTGCCCGTCGTCGTTCGGTAAGCGGCGAGACCGCTGAGAGCCAGTCCTGAATTGAGTCGGCGGGATGCTTCGGAGACCAGCGATCCGAGGCAGGCGGTGATCACCCCTTTTACCATCCCGCCGGGCTTGCCCACCAAGACGCCGCGGATGAGTTCATACATCCGCTTGTCGACCATATTGCCGAACCGCACCACGTCCGCCTCCGTGGCGGTCCCCGGCGCGGGATTCGCCAGGATGCGATCCGCGGGGATGTCACCGAGTCTGGCGGCCAGTTCGATGATTGATTCGCGGTCCGGTGAGGCGGGGGCCATTGGCGAATCCTCTCCTTCGGGTCCGGCATCATCTTACCACGTCCGCCCGGCCGTGGATACAATGCCCTATGGAGGACCAAGCCGAGTCGTCATGAAGATTTTGAAGTACCCGCACCCCGTGTTGCGCGAGCTGGCCAAGCCGGTCGCGCAGATCTCGAAGGAGTTGAACCTCCTCGTCGGCCACATGCTGGAACTCATGTACTTGCACGAGGGGCTGGGACTGGCCGCCCCGCAGGTCGGCGCCAGCGAGCGCGTGCTGGTGATGAACTTCGCCGGCGACCCCGGCGAGAAAGCCCAAGAATATGTCGCCATCAACCCGGTGATCGTCGAGATGTCCAAGGGCGTCCTCGACGACCGCGAGGGGTGTCTGAGCTTCCCGGACTTGTACGCCAAGGTGAAGCGGGCCAAGAAGGTCCGCGTGCAGGCGTACAACCTCAAGGGCGAGCTGTACGAGATGGTGTGCGAGGAACTCCCCGCCCGCGTCTGGCAGCACGAGATCGACCACCTGGACGGCAACCTGTTCATCGACAAGATGGGCATGGTCGGCCGCCTGCACGCCAAGAAGTACCTCAAGCAATTTGAAGAGGACTACGCGGCGGCCCAGAAGCGCGGCGACATCCCGCCGGAGTTGGCGC
>JAYUGD010000943.1:0-9861 GCA_043767785.1 Zavarzinella sp.
AGCCAACTGGGCCGAGTCGGTGAAATCCGGCCCCGAGCCTCCGAAGACCTTGGCCGCCGCGTCCGCCATGCGGCTTTGCACCCCCGGGTGACGGGCGAAGAGCGAGCCGGCCCACGTCAGGGCGACCGCGACTGTTTCGTGGCCCGCGACCAGGAACGAAACGACTTCTTGCCGCACGTCACGGTCACTCAAGCCCGGGGCGTCCAGGAGATGACCGAGCAGGTCCGCGTGCCGGATCGCCGACCCCCGGCGCTCGCGGATGATGCGGCCGACAAGGTCGTTCAAGAGCTTGAAGGCCCGGCGGGCCTTGGGCCGGCCGATGAGGGGCAGCCACCCCGGCGTGGCGATGACGCGATTCAGTTCGCCGAACCCCCACCGCTGGATTTCATCGACCGCCTCCTCGATTTGGAGCGTGTGGCTGTCAACGCTCGCGGAGAACAGTGCCCGGGCGACGATGCGAAGGGTTAGCCGCCGCATCTCGGCGGCGAAGTCGATCTCCTCTTGCTCGGGCCACGCAGCCGTCATTTCGTCGGTGAGGCGGACGACGGCGCCGGCGTAGTCGGCGATCCGGGCGGGCTGAAACGCCGGCTGGACGACCCGGCGCCGGCCAGCCCACCGGCCCCCGTCCCCGGTCACGAGGCCGGCGCCGTGGAGGCGGCCGAACACCCGCTTGAACCGGGCCGCCTTGCGAAACTTCTTCCCCTGACGGACGAGAACCTCTTGAACGTGTTCCGGGTGAACGAGCAGGTAGCAGGCCTGCGGCCCCAAGCGGAAATGGACAACGTCACCGAATTCCTTGTGCAGGCGGGCGCCGAAGCCGATGAAGTCGCGGCGAATCTCTTTGCTTTGTCGAAGGCCGAGCCAACCGCTCGGCGGGCCTGGCGGAACGCCGCGTGGCATGACTGCTTTCCCGCGGCGACGGGCGGGACGCCGCGCGTTTCGGGCAAGTCGCCCGTCTTTGTCCCTTGGTCCCCGGCCGCCGTTCCGTATCTTACGGGACGGCGCCGCCGTGGTCAGCCAACCCTCTGCCGCGAGGGCCGGACTGGGACGGCGGGGCCGCCGCGAGTGCCTCGCATGACTCCTCCCGCCCCGCCCGCCCCCCCGATGAACTTCGCGGCCCATCCCCCGGAACGCCGGCATTCCCGCCCGAGCGCGCCGGCGCTGGCCGGCGCGTGCACGTGTTGCTGCTGCTGCTGCCTGCACACCGTGGGCGGGCTGATCGGCGCGGCCGTCGCGCCGGTCTGGGACGCCCGCCGCGGCCCCCGCACCCAGGAGCAGGAAGACTACGAAGACGTTCACCCCGACGCCGGCCGCCAAACCGAATCCCCGCGTGGCGGCGGCCCCTCGGCCGTGCGATGTTTCTGGGTGACCCTGTTGGCCTTGGTTCTGTTGGGCTTCGTCGTCGGGCCGCTCATGGGCGTCGGCAACCGCCAGTTGCCGACGGACTTGGTGTTGACCGGCGTCGTCATCCTGATGGGATTGCCGGCGCTGCAACTCGTCGCGGCATTCGTTACCGCGGTCGTCTTAGCGGTGTCCGGCGGGGCCGACCGCGCGTTTCAGTTTCGCCGACTCGGCCGGATCACACTCGGCGCCTTCTTGGGTACAATCGCCGGCATTTTGGCCATGGTCGTCCTCGTGGTTGCTTTCCGAAGTATCCGGTAAGGTCACACCCGATCACCCCATGACTGTCCGCCTCCCCCGCCCGGCTTGGCCGTTCACGACCTTGACGGGGCCGGACACGGTCCGCCTCGTGGCCGGGGAGGACTTCCGCTACACGCTGACCGGGCCGGGGCTGGACGCCTGGCTGCCGGAATGGCTCGCGGGGCTTGACGGGCGGACGCCACTCGATGCGGCCCTCGGCCGCCTCCCCGCGGCGCTTCAGGCGGCGGCCTTACAGGTGGCGGACCGCCTCTACGGCGAGCGGTTCCTCGTCAACGGGTCCGCCGCGGACGCCCACCGGCCTGTTCCATTCCACCTTGTAATCGAGGGGAACGCTTGGTGGGCGCCTCCGCCGGCGGGGGATGTCGGCCCGGCCTTGCGGGCGCTGCCGGCGTTCTGCCAAGACACGTTGGACTACGACGCGGCCCTCCGGTTCAACCGCGAGCGCTTGGACGCGGGGACGCCGTGGCTGTGGGCGACCGTCGGACCGATGACCCGCGCCTACGTCAGCCCGCTGTTCCTGCCCGACGCCGGCCCCTGTCTGGGCTGCCTGCTCGGCCACTTCCGCCGCCTGTCCCCCGCGCCTGACCTGTACGACGCCCTGACGGCCCACGCCCGCGCCGGCGGGTCGATGGCGCCCGCGCCCTTCCCGGCGCCTGCCGTCGGCATCGTCCAACAATTGCTGGCGTGGAAGGCGGAGTTGGCGGCCGCCCCCGAGGCGGCCGCCGCCCTCTACCGGCTGCACGTCTTGGAGGTGGCCGATTTGGAAGTCACGTCCCACCGCGTTTGGGTCGACCCGGAGTGCCCCGAATGCGGCGGCCGAACATGACGCCCCCCTGGTACGGCAGCCCTTTCACTGGCCTGTTCGCGCAGGCGGGGCCGGCGGCGCCGCAAGCGCACGACCCGGCCGTGGCCGTCTGGTCGGGCGTGGCCCCCCTGCCGGACCCGGCGGCCGAACCGCCCGCGAGCGGCGGCGCCGGGTGGGACGCGGCGGCGGCCGAGGCGGCGGGGGTCGGCGAGGCCGTCGAGCGCTGGCAGTCGTGGCCCTTGCCGTGCGACGCGGCCGTCGAGAGCAGTTACCGCGACTGGCCGCTCGACGAGCCGGCCGTCGGCCCGGGCCGGTGGGTGTTGTTTCACCCCGACCAGTACGCCCTGCCCCAGTTCCCGTACGAGCCGTTGACCCCGGCCGCCGTCTGCCGGTGGGTGTGCGCCCGCGAGGCGTTGACGGGCTTGCCGTACTGGGTGCCGGAGGAACTCGTCTACCTGTCGCTGCCGCGCGGCCGCCGCGCCCGCTTGTGCCCGCTGATTTCCAGCGGGCTGTCGTGCGGGCGCCCCGGCCACCCCGTCCTGCTGCGGGGCTTGCAGGAGGCGATCGAGCGCGACGCCCTCGTCGGGGCGTCATGGGGCCGGTACCCTCTCGAAGAGGCGGACGCCGATGCGATTTTCGCCGCGCTCGGGCCGGCGTACGCCTCGCGCCTGCGGCGCCCGAACCTGCGGTACCGGTTCTACCGCGTGCGGACGCCGTTCAGCGGCCACGTGACGGTCGTGACATTGGAGGGCGACGACCGCGCGGGGTACTGCTTCAGCGTCGGCGCGGCCTGTCGGGAGACGCGGGCGGCGAGTTGGCTGAAGTCGCTCCTGGAAGCCGTCCAGGGCCGGCACTACGTGCGCTACCTGAAAGTTCAGCCCCGCCGGCCCGGCAGTCAGCCCGATGTGCCGGCCAGTTTCGCGGACCACGCCGTCTTTTACAGTCTCCATCCCGACCGGCTCCGCGAGACGGCGCTGGGCCGGGCCGCGACGGCGACTGAAGGATTAGGCACGGACGCGGACGCGGCCGGCGCCGAGGGCGTCGCCGAGTTGGCGGCCCGGCTCGGCCCCGGCCGGCCGGTCCTATTCCGTAACCTGACCCCGCCCGGCCTCGCCATGGAACGCATGGACTGGCGCGTGGTGCGCGTCATGGTGCCGGGGTTGCAACCGCTGCACGGGCACCACTTGCTCCCGTTCTTGGGCGGGCCACTCTGGGCGCCCCGCACTTGGCAGGACTGGGCGGACATGCCGCCGCACCCCTTCCCATGAGCCGGCCGAGTTCGGCCGGCCGCGGCGACACCCCAGAAGGACTCCCGGATGACGCCTCACGTACCTTCGCTCGAACTGGACGCCGCTTCCTACCCGGAATTTCTGGACGGCATTTTGGCCGCCGAGGCGGCCGGCGGCGCCCGACCGGGGGAGCCGCGGACGTACCCCGGCTACCCGCAGTGGCGGCTCGACCCGGCCAAACCCCGGCGGTGGGGCTCCCTCGACCGCGTTCTGGCCGCCCGCCGGTGCGTGCGAGATTTGGACGCCTCTCTTCCCACGCGCCGCGACCTGAGCCGGTTGCTGCAGGCGAGTCACGGCGTTACGGGGCCTCTGTCAGGCGGCCCGGTCCCCTCCGCCGGGGGCTTTCAGGCGCTGGAACTGTACCTGGTTGTCTTCGAAGCGGGTTGGCTGCCGGCCGGCCTCTACCACTATGACCGGGCGGGACACCACCTCTCGCAACTGGCCCCGGGCGCCACACGCGAGGATTGGCGCCGCCGGGCGCCGTCGCTGGACTTGGTCCGCGGGGGATCCCTCCTCTGGGTCCTCGTCGGAGACGGCGACCGCGTGACTCGCAAATACGGCGGGCGCGCCTTGCGATTCTTGCTTCAAGAAGCCGGGCACCTGATGCAGAATCTGTGCCTGATGTCCGCCAGCATGAATCTGGTCACCGTCCCACTGGGCGGCTACATGGAACGGGACATCGCCCGCGAGTTCCAATTGCCGGCGACCGATCTGGTCCTCTACGCAGGCCTGTGCGGCCGGCCGATTATTTAATCCCCATTTCAAAATCTGGCCGCCTCCCCTCACCCATTCATTCCTGATTCACGACAGCAGCGTGACAATGCCGCGGCCGCCGTCCACGCGGATTCGGCGGCCGTTGGGGATCAGTCGCATTAAATCCGGGATGCCGGCGACGGCCGGCAGGCCGAACTCGCGGGCGACGATGGCTCCGTGCGACAGCGTGCCGCCCGACTCCATGACGAGGCCGGCCGCCGAGACAAACAACGGCACCCACGCCGGGTCGGTGGATGGGCAGACGAGGATGTACCCCGGCTCCGGCGGCGTGGTCAACGGCTCGGACAGCACGAGGGCCGGCCCCTCCGCGACGCCGGCCGACAACGCGAGGCCGGTCAGTTGTTCAGCCCCGACGACCGCCGGCAGCGGCCGGCCGATGGCGCCGAGGTCGTCCCCGAAAATGACGGCCGGGAGGTCGAGCGTTAATTCCACCTGCCGGGCCTTGCGGCGTTCCGAGCTGCGCTCGTAAGTCTGATTGAACGTCCCGTTGACCGCGGCCGTCACCTCGTCAAGCGTCAAGAAAAAGATGCCGCCGTTGAGGCCCCACGACTGGTCGATCTCCAACAATCGTTGGCGAATCTCGGCGTACCCCTTCATCAGGTAGTGTTTACCCGTCTCGCGCAGGCCAATATACGTCCGCACCCGTTCGGCGTGGTGGGCCAGCGTCTTCGCCAGATAGCCGTTCCACTTGCCCTCGGCCGCGATCTCGTTCCACAGGTCGTCCGGCTTGACTTCCGGGGACGGCCCCGCGGCTGCGGTGAGGAGTTGATCCAGCGAGGCCGGGTCTTCGCTCCAGCGCGGGGCCGACAGTTCCATCTCGTTCGCCCCGCGGTGGCCGAACTTCTTCAGGAAGTCATCGCGCGTCATCCGGCCGGCGGCCACGTCTCTCAGGCCCGTGGGGAAGTCGGCCTCCGGGTCCGGCTTGGCCCCTTGGCTCAACTTCGCCAAATATGCCGCCGACTTCTCGGAACCGAACGCCTTCACAAACTGTTGTTCGAGAACCTTCCATGAATAATCGGTGAACAGCGTCGGCTTCAAACTCTCGGAGGCGAAATCCACGAGGGTCCGTTGGATTTGAGACAGCAGGTCCGGGAGCACCTGATGGGGCTCCCGATGGGTGTGGTATTCCCACGCCAATCCGTGGAGATACTCCCGATATTCCGGGATCACTTTGGACCGGAAGGTCTCCGCGTAGGTCTTGCTCCCCGAGGCGACCTTGGCGGCGATCTTCAACATGCCGAACATGCGGAACCACTTGCCGAGGCCGCCGAGCATCCGCGTCGTGTCCGGCTGCGGGTTCTGCGCCCAGTGTGGCTTCTCCTTGTACTTGTCCAGCGGGTAGGCATACAGCGGCTTGGCGAACTGCAAGCGCGGCTCGCGGGCGAGGTTCAAATAAGGGCGACCGCCGATGAGGTCATACGCGCACGTCTCGCCGAGCGCCGGGTCGGGCTTGTAGCCCACGTCGCGGAACATCTTCCCCGTGCCCCCGCGGCCGGAGAGCAACTTGCCGGCGACGATGGACCACGTCAACGGCGTCGGCGTCTTCAAAATCTCCTTGAGGTTGGTGTGACTCCACACCGTCCCGCCAGGTTCGACCAACTTCTTGAGGCGGGCGATGGTCTCGGCCCGCACTCGCTCGCGGTCAATCGCCGAGACCGTGGTGATCGGCCGCGCTTGCAGCAGCCAGCACTTGCCGGCGGCGATGGCCCACTCGATGTCCCGCGGCTCGCCGTAGAATTTTCCCACGTCCCGGCCAAGGTCGGCCAGCGCCTTGAGTTGAGTCGCGTCGAGGCAGAGGGCTTTCTGTTGCTCGGGCGGGACCGCGTGTTCACCGTCGCGGTCGATACGGACGTGTTTGATGCCGGCGGCCTGTTCGGTAATCTCGCCGGTGTCCCGGTCCACTTGGAAGCGGTCGGGCGTCACCTTCCCCGAGACGACGGCTTCGCCCAAGCCCCACGACGCTTCGATGCGGAGGTGTTTGCCGGTCGCGTCCCACGGGTCGAGCGTGAACATCACCCCCGCCACCTCGGCTTCGACCAGTTTTTGCACGACCACGGCCATCGCCAGCGTGGACTCGTCCACCCCCTGCTTCACGCGATACGCCTTCGCCCGGTCCGTGTGCAGGGAAGCCCAACACTTTTCGACGGCGGCACGCAACGCCGGCTCGCCGTCCACGCCGAGGATCGTCTCCTGCTGTCCGGCGAAACTGGCCTCGGCCCCGTCCTCGGCCGTCGCGCTGGAGCGCACGGCCACCACGCCGCCGCCGAGTTTGCGGTAAGCGGCGAAGATCGTTTCACATAAGGAATCGTTAATGCGTTTCTGCGGGCCGCCGTGCGTGCGGTAGGCGTCGGCCGTTACGCAAAAGCCCGCCGGCACCGGCAGGCCGGCCTGCCCGGTTTGGCTTAGGGAAAACCCCTTGCCGCCGACGCTCTCCGCGTCGGCCGGGGAGATGTCCGCGAAGAAAATGATGTCGGGCATGGAAGTTGAATCCGTGGGTCGCAAAACCAACCAACACGTTTTACAACACCGCCGCGAGGCGGTCTCGTTGGAGTTCCGCCTTCAGGCGGTCTTGGCACGCAGGCCCGCAGGCCCGCGGGCAACTGGCGAACCGAGTCTTCGAGGGTTCGCCAAACATGGGTGACGACCGTTCGCCCCGGGGGTCGGACCGTCGAAGACTCCGCTCCTCTTGGGCCTTGTGGGCGGGTGTTCCAAGACCGCTTAAAAGCGGGACTCCAACGAGACCGCCTCGCGGCGGTCATGTGAGGCGGCGTTCGTCACTCGGACGTGTCGCGGAAACAGTACAGGCGGGCGGTCGGGGAGGCCGAGGCGCTGAGGCCGAACCCGAGGCCGACGAAAATGCGGCGGGACCGCTTGCCGTCCGCCTCTTCCCGCAGGACGGCCGGGACCGTCACGGTGTCCGCGTAGGGTTGCTGGGTGAGGCCGCGGAAGTCGAGCGTCCAGAACGGCTGTCCGTTGAGCGGGGAGAGGGCCACAAAATTCCCCGTGTGGCTCTGGGCGTAGACGACTTCGGGCAAGTGCGTCTTCGGGTCCGTCACCACGACCGGCGAGGCCAGCACCGGGCTGCCGAGGTCGCGGCTCCACACCTGTTCGCCGTTGGCCCGGTCGAGGGCGTACAGCTTGCCGTCCCGGCTGCCGACGTACACTTGGTAGCGGTCCACGGCCGGCTGGCACACCAAGCTGTTCGGCAGTGCCCGCTGCCACACCGCCCCGCCGTTGACGGCGTCCCGGCACAGCACGACGCCCACCTTCGGGTCGCGGTCCACGCTCATCGTGCCGTTGCCGGTGGCGAAGTAGACGTTGCGGCCGTAGGCGCTCGGCGACCCCCACGCGGAGTACTCGATCTTCTCGCCCCAGATTTCGTTGCCGGTCTTCAAGTCGAGGCAGAAGATGCGGTTCTCGTGCCGGCGCTGGCTGGTGCCGCTGCCGCCGTACACGCGGTTGCCGACGATCAGGATGTTGGCGTCCACATGGACACCCGTGCCGTCGTGGTCGTACTGCCAAACTTTCTCCCCGGTCGCGGCATCCACGCAGTACACGCCGTCGTCGCCGGCCCCGAAGACGACGTACTTGCCGTCCGTCGCCGGGGTCGATTCCGTGTGGCTGGTGGTGGGGAACTCCCAGCGCTTCTTGCCGGTGTCGAGTTCGATGCAGAAGAGCTTGCTGTCCTGGTCGGTGTGGTAGCCCTCGCCGATGTACACCACGTCCCCGCCGGCCGTCGGCGAACTGAACAGAGGCTTTAGGTTCGTATCGTCGTCGAAGCGCCAAATCTCTTTCCCGGTGTCGCGTTCGAGGGCGTAAACGCGGCCGTACTGCGACAGCCCCTGCCGGTGGTGGACGGCCACGATCACGCGGTCGCCGACGACAAGCGGGGACGACACGACTTCGCCGCCTTCCGCCGGCTGGAACACCCATAGCGGCTCGGCCTGCAACGTCACCCCGGCTTGGCCGTGCGTCGTCGCCTGGTGGTTCCCCACGGGGGAGAGGAAGAACATGCCGGCCATCGCGCACGCGAACCCGCCGGCCCACAGGCCGACCGTCTCCGCGGACACCGTCACCGGGGTTTGTTCGTGGCGATACCACGCCAGCAAGAGGTAGAGCAGGCAAGCCACCGCGGGGACGGCCAGCAACAGTGATTCAAGGAACGGCGATTCGAGCAGTGACCACTTGAAGAGGACGGCCGTCAGCAACAGACCACCGACGACGACGAGCAGACACACCAAGCCGGCCCGGTCGATGTACTTCGGTTGAAAATTGTCAGCTTTGTTCTGTTTCTTCGCCTGCCGATAGCGCCGGCCGGCCCACATGGCCCCGACGGCCGAGAGGATCGCGCAGAAGAACCACACGCGCGAAAAGGTGGTTAGGCCACTCCAGCGAATCCAGTGCGGGAAGTACAGGAACAGCGACGTGAAGATGGTGACGGCGCTCGCGATGGACAGGGCCGCCACCCACCGTTTCATCATCAACGCCAGCCCGCCGAACAACGCCGGGAACAGGACCGCCAGCGCGGCGATCAGCCCCAGGAACGGCAGTTGGATGACGCCCAACGGCGTGCCCCCCGCCCGCGCCGACGACTGCTTCTTCTTCAAAGGCGGCCCGAAGCCCGGCTCGGCCGTTTCATCGTAGGCGGGAAGTTTCTCCCCCTTGAGGCCGGCCTTCAATGCCTTCAGCATGTCGTCCGTCGAACCCTTGTAGGTGCGGGTGAAGTACGTCTCCGCGTGGGTGAACTGCCAGCGGGTCACGTCCTTTTCCTTGCCGCCCGGCGACTCGACTGTCCCCTTGAAGTGCAGCCAGGTGCCGTTCGTGTAGCCGATCACGTCGAAATTCTTGCCGCGCAGCGTGGCGAAGATCACTAGCGTCACGTCTTTGTCGAGTCGTTCGAGCAGTTTCGGGAGTTGCTTTTCTTTCGTCGCCTCCGCGTCCCCGGCCAAGGCGACCGGCACGCGCTCAAACGGGAACTTCCCTTTCAGCACGTCGGCCGGGACGAGGACCATCCCCGGCTTGTCCGGCAGCCACTCGCCGACTTTCATCGTCAGGATGAGCGGTTGCCCCTCAACGATCTGCTGCAGCGTGATGGGCGTGGTGATCTTCGCCGGGGCCACGGCAGCCGTCAGCAGCAGGGAGCAGATGGCGAACGCGAAGAGGCGAGGCATGTCGTAAAGACTCCCGGGTGGCAAGCGAAATGATAAGCGATGGGGGCGCGGAAGGCCATCGGGAAGGGAAATGACCAATGACCAATGACCAATGAAGAAGTGAGCCGAGCGGCGTCAGCCGCCGGGTGGTGCGCTCAGGCCACTCACCCGGCGGCTGACG
>JAYUGD010000944.1:0-9855 GCA_043767785.1 Zavarzinella sp.
GGACGAGTGCCGGTTCCGCGTGTCGCTGTTCAAGCAGCGCGGCCGGCTGTCCTTGGTGTCCCGGCGCGTGAACTCGTTCATTCCGTCGTTCGCCAGCCTCGGGCTGCCGGATACCATTGAGAAGTTGTGCCACTTCAACGAGGGGATGGTGATTCTGGCCGGGGTGACGGGGTCCGGCAAATCGACCACCATCGCCGCGATGATCGACTACGTCGCCGAGAACGAGCCGCTGCACATCCTCACCGTCGAAGACCCGATCGAGTTCACGTTCACGGACAAGAAGTCGTACATCAACCAGCGCGAGATCGGGCTGGACTGCATCAACTGGCACAAGGCCCTCAAGGACGCCGTCCGCCAAGACCCGGACGTGATCCTCGTCGGCGAGTTGCGGGACGTGGAGACGTTCGAGGCGGCCGTCCACTCCGCGGAGACCGGGCACTTGGTGTTCGGGACGATCCACGCCTCCAGCGCCCACACGACCATTAACCGCATTCTCGACCTGTTCCCGCCGGAAAAGCACCACGCCATCCGCCAGGCGCTGGCGAACAACCTCAAGTCCGTGGTCGCCCAAAAGTTGGTGAAGGGGATCAAGAAGAGCCGGTGCCCCACGAACGAGATCATGATCGTGAACCCGACGATCCGCAAGTTGATTTCCGAGGGGCGCGACCACACCATCGCGGACGCCATCCGCATCGGCTTCAACGAGGGGATGATCGACTTCACCGAAAGCCTCCGGCAACTGGTGGAGCGCGGCGACGTGGAGAAGAGCGTCGCCATGGAGTACGCCCCGGACCCGGAGAAGCTGAAGATGGCCCTCAAGGGCATTAAAGTGGCCGCGCCGGGCATCTTGGGCTGACCGCCCCGTTCGTCGCCGGCGGGGCGAAGTCGTAAGGTAACGGTTCTCACCGCCCGGCGGCGTATCGCGGCTCACGGGCGGTGGTCAATCTCCCCACGAGACGAGGGTTGGCTCCCCAGATGTTCCCGGCCCCGTCGGACTCACCGGTCTTCGGCCTGCCGACGCTGCTGGCCCTTTTCCCGCGCGGGGACGGGCTGTTATTCCACGACGGGAAGCTCTTCCTTTACGCCCTCCTGTACTTCCTCTGGGTCCGCACCATCAGTTGGGTCGACCGGGACGCCCGGACCTTTTCACTGCCCCGCACGAACTGGGACTTCCTGCTGCTCGGGTGCGCGGCCGCCGGCCTGCTGCTCGTCTGGATCGTCCCCGTGTTCGTCGTCGCCTTCGTCTTGGCGCTCTTGCTGTACGCCTCCCCGTTTTGCGTTTACGTGGCGCAGCGCAACCAGAAGGTTCCGCCCCCCTTGCGCGTGTTCACCAAGGCCCACATGCGGCGCTGGGTCCGCCGGAACATGGGCTTCGAGATCAAGGGGATCAAGGACGAGAAGAAGGAGATCCCCGTCCGCTTCATCGGCAAGATGTCCGGCGGGGCCGACGACAAGGGCGTGAACAAGTTGGCCAAGGTGGCCCAGTCCGAGGGGTATCGCGGCGCCCAGGAACTCGTCTGGAACGCCATCCAACTCCGGGCCACGGACATCCACATGGAGCCGACCCGGGACGCCATCGTCGTCCGCTACCGGATCGACGGCATCCTCCAACCGGCGGCGTCCTTCTTGCAGCGGCAGGGGCTGCCCGTCCTGAACGTGTACAAGAACTTGTGCGGCATGGACATCGCCGAACGCCGCAAGCCGCAGGACGGCAGCTTCTCGGCCGAGGTCGAGGAGACCCGGCTGGTCGATTTCCGCGTCGCCACGTCCGGGAGCGTCAACGGCGAAAAACTCGTGATGCGTATTCTCGACTCCTCGAAACAGATGAAAAGTCTGGAGGAGGTCGGCTTCCGCGACGTGATGCAGAAGCAATTGTCGCGCATCATCCAGCAGCCGCACGGGATGCTGATTACCTGCGGGCCGACCGGGGCGGGGAAGACATCGACGCTTTACGCCTGCATGAACCAAATCGACCGGCTGACGCGGAACGTCATCACGCTGGAAAACCCCGTCGAGTACCTGATCGACCACGTCACGCAAATCGAGGTGAACCCCAAGGCCGGCAAGACATTCGCCGCCGAGTTGCGCAGCATCCTGCGGCAAGACCCGGACGTCATCCTGATCGGGGAAATCCGCGACATCGAGACGGCCGAGATCGCCTGCCAGGCGGCCCAGACCGGGCACATGGTGTTCACCACGCTGCACGCCAACGACACGGTCACCGCCCTCGGGCGCCTGATCGACCTCGGCGTGAAGCCGTTCATGGTGGCCAGCGCCGTGTCGGCCGTGGTCGGCCAGCGCCTCGTCCGCAAGCTGTGCCCCGACTGCCGCGTCGCCTACCGGCCGTCGGCCGAGACGCTCAAAAAACTGCGGCTCTCGCCGGACAAGGTGACGAAACTCTACCGGGCGAAGTTCGAGGGGTCGAAGAGCGGCGAGGACGATGACGGGGGGGCCAAGTGCCCGAACTGCGGCGGCACCGGCTACCACGGCCGCGTCGGCATTTTTGAACTGCTCGTCCTCAATGACGAGATCCGCGACTTGGTCCGCGGAAACCCGGACCTCGCGAAGATCAAGGCGGCGGCCATGAAGAACCACTTCGTCTCCGTCCTGGACGACGGGGTCCGCAAGCTCGTGGCCGGCGTGACGTCGATCGAAGAACTCCAACGGGTGGCGAAATGACCCCACGGGAGGCGCCATGATCGTTTTGCTGAGCCTCGCCATCATCGGCATCGTCGTGTATTCCATGATGCGCGAAGGGCTGTTCAACGCCCTCTGCAACTTGTTCGGCGTCGTGTTCTCGGGCACGGTGTCGGTCCACTGTTGGCCCGGGTTCGCGAACGCCTTGGAAGACTCCTTCGCCGGCAGTTTCCTCGCCAACTACGAAGACGCCATCTCACTCCTCGGCGTCTTCGCCTTGGTGTTGCTCCTCTGCCGGGTGCTGACCAACTTGATCGCCAACCGGGAACTGGACATCCCGCCGCAGATGTCGCAAATTGGCGGCGGGTGCGTCGGGGCCGTCGCCGGCTATCTCATGGCCGGCTTCTTGGTTTTCGCCCTGCAAACCATGCCGTGGGACGAGAAATTCCTCGGCTACGTGTCGCCGCCGAACGACGAGCAGGTGCATTACCTCGATGAGCGAGTGCATTACATTACCAACAAAGTCTTCCCGCCCGACCAAGTGTGGCTGAAGATGATGAAGCGGGCCAACGAGACGGTCTTCGAGGACGACGACCGCGAGACGCTCAAACAGGACGGGCTGTTCAGCGAGTTCACTTATAAGTACGCCAAGTTCCGCCGGCTCGGCCCGGACGGAAAGCCGCAAGAACTCCCGAAGCGTCCCCCGCCGGTGGAGAAGAAGGAGCCGGAGAAGAAGGAGCCGGAGAAGAAGGGCCCGGAGAAGAAAGACCCCGAGAAGAAGGAGCCGGAGAAAATTGACGACCGGACGCCGGACCAAATCCCCGACTCAGAGAAGAAGAAAGACGAGCCAAAGTAGTCTTGTTGTCGAGGCCCCGATTCCGCGGAATCGGAGCGCCCGTCGCCCGGTCATTTTTTAAGTGACACCGCCACCAGTTCCTTGTCGTTCCGAACGTACACCGTCTTGTTCGCGTAGGCCGGGTGAGACCACACCACGGGGCGGCCCATCGCCATCTTGTTCGTGGGTTCGAGAATCTTGGCCCGGCTCACTTCCGAGTATCCCGCCGGGGAAAACTTGGCGATGATCAATTCCCCCTGCTCGTTGAACAGGAAGTAACGGTCGTCGTGCGGGGTGATGAAGGCGTTCCCCCAGCGGACGGACTTGCCGGCGATCGGCTCGTGCGACATCCACACACGCTTGCCGGTCTGCAACTCCAAGCACCGCAGCTCGCCGTAGCTGCACACGCCGTAAATGTGATCCCCGGCGATCACCGGCGTCGGCATGATGGAATGGAGATCGACGGTCTTGTCCGGCATCACGGCCGCTTGGCCGCCTTTGCTCTTGCTCTTCCAAATCACCTTTGGCGATTCGCCGCCGACGTCCAGCAACAGCGACCCGTTGTAGAAGGACGTGAGGAACAGTTGCGTCTTGTTCACCAGACGGGCCGTCGGGGCGGTGAGGGCGTTGTCGATCTTCCAGTCGTACTGCCAGTTCTTCTTCCCCGTCTCCGGGTTTAGTGACACGACGGCGTGGGACAGCCATGTGATGAGTTCCCGCTTGCCGTTGATCTCAAAGATCACCGGCGGGCTGTAGCCCGGATCCCCTTGGGCCGTGACGGCGAACCACTTCTCCGCGCCCGTCTTCTTGTCGAACGACACGAGCCCCTTGCCCCCTTCGCCGCCGACGAGGCAGATGACTTGGTCGCCGTCCACGAGCGGGTGGGCGGCGAAGCCCCATACGGGCAAGGCCGCCCCGTAATCCTTGAGGAAGTGCTTCTCCCACACGACGGAGCCGTCCGCCGTCTTCAGGCAGTAAAAGTCCCCCATCGCCCCGATGTGGTACAGCAGGTCGCCGTCCACGCTCGGCGTGCAGCGCGGCCCGGCCGCGTAGCTGATGCGGTACTCGCTGTCGTACTCAAACTTCCACAGCGGCTTGCCCGACTTCTCGTCGAAGCATTGTACCCGCTCCTTCCCCTTCACGGCCGCCTTGGCGAACGGGTTGCCGGGGTTTTCCACTCCCTCGGCCAAGTAGCGGTCCGGCAGGAAGATTTTCCCCTGTGACACCGCCGGCCCGGCGTAGCCCATGCCCACGGGCTGCCGCCACAGGATCGGCGGGCCGCCCTTGGGGAACTCGTCCACGATGCCCGTCTCCCGCCAGTAGCCGTCCCGTTTGGGGCCGAGCCATTGCGGCCAGTCGTCGGCCGCGGCCGGGGCGGCGAGGCCGCAGAGCAGGGCGAACAGGGGAAGCGGTTTCATGGGGATTGCTCCAAAGCGCACGCGGGAAAGTATTGGTAATGATACGGGCGCGGCCGGCAAACCTTTCAGCCGGCGCCCCGGCGACAATCGTTGCCCCGCGCGTCCCGTTGCTTCATCGTCCGGGTGATCCTAAAATACGCTTCCTTCATCCACACTCCGGGTCAGCGGGCACCACATGTTTGACGGCATTCAGCGCGGCATCAAGGAAGCGCTCGGCAAGTTCCGCGGCCGGCGGCTCACGCCCGACAACATCCGCGACGGGCTAAAGGAAGTGCGCCGGGCGTTTCTCGAAGCGGACGTGAACTTCAACGTCACGAACGACTTCATCGCCAAGGTCGAGGCCCAAGCCGTCGGGGCCGACGTGCTGGAGCGGGTCAACCCGGCCGACCAGATCGTCAAAATCGTCTTCGATGAACTCGTGCAACTCATGGGGCCGGTGGACCACAAAATCCCCGTGTTTAAGGACCGCCCCACCATCTTGATGATGTGCGGCCTGCAAGGGGCCGGGAAGACGACGACCTGCGGGAAGTTGGCCCTCAAACTCCGCGACGCCGGCCGCCGCCCGCTCATGGTGGCCGCCGACTTGCAACGCCCGGCCGCCGTCGAGCAGTTGAAGGTGCTGGGGGAACAGCTCAAAATCCCCGTTTATTCGGAGGCCACCACCCCGGTCCAAGTCTGCAAGAACGCCGTCGCCTACGCCAAGCAGAACTCGCTCGACCTCATCATTCTGGACACCGCCGGCCGGTTGCAAATCGACCAGGAGTTGATGGCCGAGCTGAACCAGATCGACCGGCAAGTGCAGCCGGACCACGTGTACCTCGTCGTGGACGCGATGATCGGGCAGGAGGCCGTCAACGTCTCGAAGACGTTCAACGACGCCCTCTCGATCAACGGCGTCATCCTCACGAAGCTCGACGGCGACGCCCGCGGCGGGGCGGCCCTATCCATCAAGGCCATCACCGGGGTGCAGATCAAGTTCATCGGCGTCGGCGAAAAGCTGAACGCCCTCGAAGACTTCCGCCCCGAGTCGATGGCCTCGCGGATCATGGGCCAAGGCGACCTGATGGGCCTCGTCGAGAAGGTCCAGCAGATCCAGCAGGACGTGTCCGAAGAGGAGATGCAGGCGCAGCAGGAAGCCCTCGCCAAGGGTAAATTCACGCTCGACGACTTCCGCAAGCACTTCGCCAACATCCAGAAGATGGGGATGAAAGACCTCATCGGGCGGATGCCGGGCATGGCCGAGATGATCCCCGAGGGGGAAGACCCCGAAGAAGCGCTGAAGCGAGTGCAGGGGATGATCGACTCGATGACCAAGAAGGAGCGGGACGACCCGGACATCATCGACCAGTCCCGCCGCCGCCGCATCGCGGCCGGGTGCGGCGTGCAGCCGCAAGAAGTCAGTCAGTTCCTCAAGCAGTTCGACTCGGTGCGCCAGATCATGAAGCAAATGATGTCCATGAACATCTGGCAGCGGATCAAAATGATGACCGGCCTCGGCAAGGCCGGGGCGTTCGCCCCAGGCGGCGAAAGCATGTTGAAGTCGAAGGGGGACACCGGCAAGCGCAAGAGCGCCAAGGAGCGCGCCGAGGACCGGAAGAAGAAGAAAAAGAAGAAGCGGTGACGGATTTTCGCGGGAATCGCGCCGGCGGCGTGCTTGTCGTTCGTCCGCACGCTTGTACACTATTTGTTCGTTGAAAAACTAGGCCGACGGGGCAGGGTAATCACGTGGCTGTTCGCATTCGGATGAAGCCGATGGGTCGGACCCACCGGCACTTTTACCGCATTGTGGCGATCGATTCACGCCAGCCGAACGACGGCCGGGTGATCGAGGACTTGGGCACGTACGACCCGCACGTCGCCGACGGCGAGAAGGGCGTCACCCTTATTCCCGATCGCATCAAGTACTGGCGCAGCGTCGGGGCCAAGGTGTCCGACAAGGTCGAGGTGCTGGTCAACAAGTACGGCGCCAAATTCGAAGCCCTCCAAGCGGCCGCCGTGCAACAGCCGGCGTAAGTTCGGCGGGGAAGGGCGGCCGTGCGGTTCGACGTACTGACCCTCTTCCCCGACTTGTTTTCCGGGTATGTGTCCCAGAGCTTGCTCAAGCAGGCCATTGACGCCGGACTGGTCCGGATTCACCTCTGGAACATCCGCGACTGGGCGACCGGGAAGCACAAGACCGTGGACGACCGCCCCTTCGGCGGCGGCCCCGGAATGGTGCTGATGCCCGGCCCGGTGACGGAGTGCGTCGAGGCCGTACAGGCCCAAGACGAGCCGGGCGAACTGCTCATGCTGACCCCGGCCGGCGAGCGTCTGACGCAGCGGGTGGTCGAGGACTTGGCGAAGCAACGCAGACTCCTTCTGCTCTGCGGGCGGTACGAGGGATTTGACGAGCGGATTCGACAGGGGCTGCGGCCCCGCGAGATTTCCCTCGGGGATTTCGTGTGCAACGGCGGGGAAGTCCCCGCCATGGCGGTCATCGACACGGTGATCCGCCTGATCCCCGGCGTCTTGGGGGACGAGCAATCGGCCCGAGACGAGTCGCACAGCGAAGACGGCCGGCTGGAGTACCCGCAATACACGCGGCCGCGAGAGTTCCGGGGGATGGCCGTCCCGGACGTATTATTGGGCGGCAACCACGCCGCGATTGCCCGCTGGCGCTCCGAGCAGTCCGCGATGCGGAGTGCGGCGCGGGCCGGCCTGACCGACCAACCGACGAAGGACGAATAGCCATGAAGAACAAGCTCATCACCATCGTGGAAAAGCAGCAGTCCGACAAGACGGCCGAGCTGAACAAGAAGCAGGGCGAGATTTCCAAGCTGTCCACCGTGCGCGCGATTCCGCAAATTCGCGTCGGGGACACGGTGGACGTCCACTTCTGGCTCGAACTGGGCGAGAAGGGCCGCATCCAAGTGTTCAGTGGCACGGTCATCGCCATCAAGGGCGAAAAGCCGGACGAGATGATTAACGTCCGCAAGATCGTGCAGGGCGAGGGCGTCGAACGCCTGTTCCCGCTGCTGTCCCCGCGCATCGCCAAGATCGAAGTCAAGAAGACCGGGGCCGTGCGGCGGGCCAAGCTTTATTACCTGCGCGACCGCGTGGGCAAGGCCACCCGCCTCAAGGAACGCAAGAAGGGCCCGGCCAAGACCGAGAAGAAGAAGGTCGGCCCCGGCGGCGTCGCCAAGAAGTAACCGGGCCGGGTACGCACGACGAGCCACGGGGCCGGGAGCCGTCCGCGCGACGCCTCCCGGCCCCTCGTCCGTTTGGGAATGTCCCATGCTCCCCGAGGGCTTCACCCGCTTCCCGTGGTACCGCCGCTGGTTCGGCCTGCGGGCCGAGCGGTGGGCGGCCAAGTACCTGCGGCGGGCCGGCTTCCGCGTCATCGGGCGAAACGTGCAGGACGCCCTCGGCGAGATCGACCTGCTGGCCGTGGACGGGGACTGCGTCGTCATCGTGGAGGTGCGGTCCAGCGAGACCCGCCCCACGCACGAGACGGCCGCCACGGTGAACGCCGAGAAGCAACGCCGACTGACGGACGCGGCCGTGCGGTTCGTCAAGCGGCGAAAACTGTGGAACGTCCCCGTGCGGTTCGACGTGCTGGCCGTCCGCTGGCCGCCCGGCGCCCGCGAACCCGAAGTCTTGCACCTGCGTCATGCGTTTCAGGCCGTGGGCCGCTTCCAACTCCACCACTGACACCGTTCATCAAGTGCGAGGTTACGGACTGGACGGAGACAGTCCCTTTTGCAGACGGCTCGGCCATCCGCTTGGGGCGACCACTCGCCGAGATTCGACTTACCTGAGACACCGCCATGGCATTCGTTGACCGCGTCGAGATTTTCGTGAAGGCCGGCGACGGCGGGCGGGGCATGTGCTGCTTCCGGCGGGAGAAGTACGTCCCCAAGGGCGGCCCGGACGGCGGCGACGGCGGCAACGGCGGGTCGATCATCCTGCAAGCCGACCCGAACGCGGACAGCCTGACGGCCCTCGCCCACCAGAAACACCACCGGGCCGAAGCCGGCGAACGTGGCGGGTCGTCGCAATGCCACGGCCGCACGGCCAAAGACTTGATCCTATTTGTCCCGCCGGGGACCGTCGTGCGGGATCGCGAGCGCGGCCATGTGATAAAAGATCTCACCGAAGTCGGCCAACAAGTGACGGTGGCGCGCGGGGGAAAAGGCGGCCGGGGCAATAAGCACTTCGCCACGTCCACGAACCGCGCCCCGCGCGAATTCGAGGAAGGCGGCGACGGCGAGGACCGCTGGATCACGCTGGAATTGAAGGTGATCGCCGACGTGGGCTTGGTGGGACTGCCGAACGCCGGCAAGTCCACATTGCTCTCCCGGCTGTCGCGGGCGCGGCCGGAAATCGCCGACTACCCGTTCACCACGAAGTACCCCAACCTCGGCATCGCCAACGTCGGGGACGACCGGTCGTTCGTGCTGGCCGACCTGCCGGGGCTGATCGAAGGCGCCCACAGTGGGGTCGGCCTTGGTCACGAGTTCTTACGCCACGTCGAGCGGACGCGAATTCTGATCCACTTGGTGGAGCCGCTCCCGACCGACGGGGCCGACCCGCTGGAAAATTACCGGGCCATCCGCAAAGAATTGGAACTGTACAGCCCGGAGCTGGCCCGCAAGCCGGAGTTCGTCGCCCTGAGCAAGGGCGAACTGACGGACGCCGAGGAGCAGCGGCAACGCATGGCCGACGAATTGGGCCAAGACGTGTACCGCATCTCGGCCGTCACCGGGCACGGGATGGCCGCGCTGATGGCCGCCGTGCTGCGAAAACTGGACGAACTCCCGAAGGGCGGAGAATCGGCCTCCGCGGCCGACGAGTTCCTTGCCCCCATTGAAACGTCCCCCGCCGTCTGAATGTACTCCTCACGCTCCGAGCTTGTGCAAAAATCGTCGTCGCGCCATGAATGAGACAAAGAACCTTGGGTGAGCGAGTCCGCCGGGCGTACTCGCC
>JAYUGD010000945.1:0-1134 GCA_043767785.1 Zavarzinella sp.
TCATGGCACACTCGTGACGTACAATGGCGGTGTCTCCACCATAGCGCGGCCCGCGAATCCTGTCGCCCCCGCCGGCCGATTTTTGCACAAGCTCTCCGAGTGCGGACCGGCTTCCCCCCACGGGAAGCGGTCGTCCCGGGCGGGAAGCCGGTCCTCACGCGGAGCGTGAGGAGTACGCGGCCGAAAAAATCAAAACAGTTCATGGATCACCCGCGTGCCGGTGAGGACGCCCAACGCGGCGCGCTTGGCCGAGCTGACGCCCGCGAGGTCGAGCATCGTGGCCCCGACCATGCCGGGCGTGACCGGCTCCGTCAGCGGGGCGCTCCCGGTCTTGTCGCTGTCGCCGATCACCTGCCCGCCGCGGACGCCCGCCCCGGCCCAGATGGAGAAGTAGCAGCCCGGCCAGTGGTCACGAGACGCTTGCCCGTTGATGCGCGGCGTCCGGCCGAATTCCCCCATCGCCACGACGAGTGTCGTCTTCAACAGGCCGCGCTGGTGCATGTCGTCCAACAGGGCGCTGTACGCCCGGTCGAGGATCGGGGCGTGCCGGTCCGGCAAGAGGTCAAACTGGGCGATGTGCGTGTCCCACCCGAAGTCGCAGTTCGGCGTGATCGCTTCGACGTACTGGCTCCAATCGACATGAAGCCCGGCAGGTCGCGGTTGCCGCGGACACGGGCCACGACGGAGCCGAAGTTCGGGGCCTTGCCCTCGCGGCCGTCCAACATGCCCGTGAGGCCGATGGACCCGGCCTTCAGGTGGTCGCCGTCCTGGTTCTGCATCGACCGGATCAGGGCGAAGCGGTCGGCCCGGGCGGCCATCTTGGGGAAGAGTTCGGTGAAGCGCAGGCCGG
This sequence comes from Zavarzinella sp., assembly GCA_043767785.1. GTDB lineage: Bacteria > Planctomycetota > Planctomycetia > Gemmatales > Gemmataceae > Zavarzinella. The sequence continues at coordinate 851 of JAYUGD010000945.1, forward strand.
TGACTTTGGTGGGGATCGTGCCGAATGGCCCGCGGACTTCCGGGGCGGCGTACGGCTTCGGGTCGAACGAGTCGATGTGGCTGGGGGCGCCCCACAGCCAGAGGACGAGGACGGACTTGGCCTTCACCTCCCCGTACTCCGGCGACGTGTTGCCGGCCGAAAGCCGGGAACCGACCGCGAACGGGACCGCCCCGGCCGCCGACAGGAACGCCCGGCGCGAGACCGCCGCGTGCAGGCGGGAGGGGAAACCACCGACATGAAGCATGGGAAAAAACCCCGGCGAG
>JAYUGD010000946.1:0-9813 GCA_043767785.1 Zavarzinella sp.
CGCAGCCAGTCTTGCTTGACGTGCCCGGCCGTCTTGGCGAAGCGGGCGAGGGCCGCCGCCTTGTGCAGCAGCGTGGGCACATCGGCCGGCCAGCCGCCGACCATTTCCAAGAGGCGTTCGACGTTGATTCCCACGCGCACGAGCGCCGCCTTCGACTCCCGGCTCAGGCCCGGCCCGAGCCACACTGGCCGCTTCGGGTGGTCGAACACGAACTCGGCGGCATCGTCGTCGGGGATCGGCCCCGCCAACGCCCCGTCCGGACTAACGGCCGAGAAGTGCCAGCACCGGCGGACGGATTCGTCGGCTCGCCCGGCGAAGGCGGCCAGCGTTTCGCGGATGTAGGCGGCCGAGGCCCGTGGCTCCGACGGGAATAGCTCGGTCGCCGCGGGTGGTTGGCCGTCGTCGCCCGGCAAGCGGAGATGGGCCAACACGCGGCGGTCGCCGACGTGGGCGCGTTCCCGCAGGACGTGGAAGAGTTGCCCGGCGACGGCCGCCGGATTCCCGAGGTCGCGCGCGGGCCAGTCGAGCCAGTCGGCGGCCGCGTACTCGCCGGCCAAGCCGCCGTCGTCCTCGCCGACGTAGCCGGCCAACTCCATCGGCGCTTCCAACCCACCCAGAGTAATCAACCCCTCGACGTGGGCGGCCACCAACTCGCGCGGGTACAGGTGCGACAAGCTGAATTCGGCGTCGGCCGCCCGGCCGGCCGCGCGCCGCCTCGCCAGCCGATCCGCCAGCGGAACAGCAACGGCAGACGTTGGCGGCGGGGCAGGGCGGCGCCCCCGATCCTCAAACGCCTTGGCCAACGCCGGGTGCCCGAGTTCCCGCACGACGCGGGCGACAGTGTCCGCGACCGCGGCCGTGCCCAGCGTCCCGCCGGCCGCCTCAACTTCCAAGAAGTGCGTCACGCTTTCGGTCAGTTCCCGGGCCAAAAACGCATCGGCCTGCCCCACCCGCTCGGCCGCCGCGAAGAGGGCGCCAGTGATCCGCTCCGGCTCGAACGGCTCAACCGTGCCGTCAACGTGCCGCACGAACTCGGGAGGGGTCGCTTCCATGATGGGGTTCAGGATAGGGAACGCACAAGCGAAGATCGGTCTTGGCGAGCCATGAGCGTGAGCGATTGGAGTCCCGTGGCCGATTGCACCGGGAGTGTTACCCGGTGCAATCGGCGTCCCGCCGGTCGATGGGACAGCAGACCGGCGGGACGCCGGTCCCACCTCCCCAACCCTGGGCTGTAATGGACCACGGAACTCCAATCGCTCATGCTCATCGCTCGCCAAGACAACGCAGCTTTTCTCTCCCGCCTGAAATCCCGTCGCAACAAGTCTGAATGAGAGGGTTTTTCGGATTTTCCCGGTTCCGCGGGTCGTATGATGCGGGACTGTGTTCTAGATTGCGAGTATCCCCCTCGTTCGTGGCGCATTGAGACAGATGCATGAAGATTCCATTCTGGCGGGGCGGGATTCGGCTTTCTTGGGCCACCTCCAAATGCGTGTTGCAACTGCAAGGGCTTGAGAGTCGGGAAGTCCCGGCCATGAACCCGACCGGGGCCGAGCAGGAGATGCTCGAACTCCTCAACAACATGCGCACCGACCCGCAGGGGCACTTCGCCCGGCTGGTGTCTTCGACCAGCCCGCTCACCTCGCCGGACGCGGACGTTCAAAGCGCCCTTAACTTCTTCCATGTGAACGGCGCCACGTTGCGTAGTCAGTGGAACGGCCTCACGGCGGCGCAGCCGCTGGCGTGGAGCGACGCGCTGAACACGTCGGCCGGCAATCACAACGCGGCGATGATCGCGGCCGACACGCAGTCCCACCAATTGCCCGGCGAGAAGGACATCGGCGGCCGGGCCACCGACGCCGGCTACGCCGGGTGGACGAACATCGCCGAGAACATCTACGCCTATTCGGACAGCCCGTTCTTCGGGCACGCCGGCTTTGCCATCGACTGGGGCGGGTCGGCGGCCACCGGCGGCATTCAAAGCCCGGCCGGGCACCGCAACAACATCATGAGCAACACCTACCGCGAGGTGGGCATCACGGTCACGAACGAGACCAACGCGGCCACGGATGTCGGCCCGCAGGTGATTACGCAAGACTTCGGCACGCGCTCCGCCCTCTCGGGCGGCGGCTACCTGCTCGGCGTGGTCTCCAACGACCTGAACGCGAACACGTTCTACAACGCCGGCGAAGGTCTCGGCGGCGTCACTGTGCAAGTCTCCGGGGGCGGCGGGTTCAACCGCACGCTCACCAGCATGACGGCCGGCGGCTACCAGACGTTCCTGCCCGCGGGCGCGTACACCGTCACATTCAGCGGCGGCGGGCTGGCCGCCGCGGTGACGCGGGCCGTCGACGTGGGCACGGCCAACGTCAAACTGGACGTGATTTCCGGCGTCACTTCCCCCGGCGGCGGGGGCGGCGAGCTGAATCACGCGCCGACCTTGAACACCGCCCCGGCGCAGACGCTCCGCCCCGTGGCGACGAACAGTGTCAGCCCGTCCGGGACCGCGGTCAGCACATTGCTCAACGGCGTCGTCACCGACGCCGACGCGGGGGACTCCGTGGGCATTGCCGTCACCTCTCTTGGCGGGACGGCGGGCGGGATGTGGCAATATTTGCCCGCCGGCGGGTCGTGGCAAAACATCGGCGCCCTCACGCCGGACGCGGCCCGGCTGCTCGGGCCGAACGACCAAGTGCGGTTTGTCCCGTTCGGCAATTTCGTTGGGACGGCGACCATCAGTTACAAGGCGTGGGACGGCTCGACGACTTCGACGAACGCGACCACCGGGGGCGGCGCCGCGGCGTTCAGTTCGGCGACGGAATCGGCGACGGTCCGCGTGCAGACGGCCCCGACGCTCGCCCCGGCCCTCGTGGGCGCGTTGCCGGCCATTTCGGAAGACAGTACTTCCCCGCGCGGGGCGACGATTACAACGCTGCTCGGCCACGCCTTCTCGGACCCGAACTCCAGCACGCTGACGGGCGTGGCCATCACCGCCCTCTCGAACACCGCGAACGGCGTGTGGCAGTACCGCTACGCCACCGCGACGACGTGGGCGACCATCGGGGCGGTCAGCCCGGCGAGCGCCTTCCTGCTCCGCGGCGCCGACTACATCCGCTTCGTCCCCGTCGCCAACTTCAACGGGCCGCTGAGTCTGACGGTCCGGGCGTGGGACCGCAGCCAAGGGACGCTGGCCGGCCGGTGGAACGTGGCCGACCCGGCGACCGTCGGCGGCGGGACGGCGTTCAGCGCGCAGACGGCGACCGTCGCCGGCTCCGTGCTGGCGAAGAACGACGCCCCGGTGCTGGACGCCACCGCGTCCCCGGCCTTCGCTCCTTTGGCAGGCACGGCGGGCGCCGTGAGACAATCCACGGTCGCGGCGCTGCTCGGCTTGGCCGTGACGGACGTGGACGCCGGCGCCGTCAACGGCATCGCCGTGTTGGGCGTGACCAAGAACGCGGCGTTTATTTGGGAATACTCGACCGACGGCGGCGCGACGTGGGGCAGTCTAAACACGTCCACATCGACGGCCGCCCGCTTGTTGCGGGGCACGGATCTGATCCGCGTGCGGACCCTGACGGCCGTCGCCTCGCCGCTGACGGCTCGCGTCGTGTTCCGGGCGTGGGACCAGACGCAGGGCGCCGCCGGCGGGACGTGGGACATTTCCGCGGCCACCGCCCTCGGCGGCCGGTCGGCGTTCAGTGTGGCGGCGGACGCGGCCCCGGTCATCGTCGGGTAATCACCGGCGGCGGACGCCCGGCCCGCCGCCCGCCGGGAAGGTCAGCCGGAACACCGTCTCGCCGGTTCGTTCCCATTCCACCCGGCCGTCGAGTTGGCCGGCCAATTCCCGCACCAATTGAAGGCCGGTCGATTTCACCGCGAAGGGGTCCGCGCCCGGCGGCGGGCCGGCGCCGTCGTCCCGCACTTCCAAGATCAACTCGTTTCCGGCGTGCCGTAGCGAGATCGCCAGCGCGCCGGCCCGGTCGTCCGGGAAGGCGTGCTTGAAGGCGTTCGACACCAGTTCGTTCAGAATCAGGCCGAACGGGATGGCCGCCTCCAGCGGGAGGGCGACCGGGGCCACGTCGAGCGTGACGGCGACCCGGTTGCCGGCCGAATACCCGGCCGCCAAGTGCCGCACCAGTTGGCCCACGTACCCCGGCAGGTCCAGTTCGGTGAGCAGCGCGGCTTGGTGCAGCATCTCGTGGACGAGGGCCATCGTCCGCACGCGGTCTTGGGCTTGGCGCAGGGCGGCCTTGGCGGGGCCGTCGGGCATCGTCCGCATTTGGAAGTTGAACAGGCCGACGGTGACAGCCAAATTGTTCTTCACGCGGTGGTGGATTTCCCGCAGCATCACCTCCTTCTCGCGGAGGGAGGCGCGGAGTTGCTCGTCCATGCGCCGGGCGGCCGTCACGTCGTGGAACGAGCAGACGACGGCCGCGACGGCGCCCGGCGGGGCCGGCTCCCGCACGGGGACCGCGTTCACCGTGATCCACGACTCCCCGCCGTCGGGCTTGCGGACGCCCATGACCGTGTTGAACACCGGCGCGCCGGTCCGCAGCGCGACCATGGCCGGGTGGTCGGCGCCGGGGAACGGCGACCCGTCCGCGCGGACGGCGCGCCACCGCGGGTCCATCGAGGTGCGGCCGGCGATCTGGTCGCACGTCTGGCCCAAGATGACCTCCGCCCGGCCGTTGCACGTGAGGATTCGCCCGGCGGCGTCCTGCACCACAATCCCCTCGGCCAGCGAATCCACGACGGAGCGGTACATCGCCTCGCTGGCCCGCAGGGCCGCCTCGGCCCGCTTGCGGTCCGTGATGTCCTGAAGCAGCCCCAGCAGCCGCTGGCCGTGGAGTTCCCCGGACGACGCCAGCCACCGCTCGCCCCCGCCGGCCGCCACGCGGTATTCGACGCGGTACGGCCGCCCGTCCGTGAGCGTCCTGGCCAAGGCGGCTTGCACGCGGGGCCGGTCCTCCGGGTGGACGCAGGCGATCACTCCGGCGCTATCGAGGGCCGTGCCCGCCGGCCGGCCGTGCATCTGCACGGCGGTCTCGGACGGCATGAACCGCATGCCGTCCAAGTCGAGAAACCACGTCGCGGCCCCGGCCGCTTGCAGCGTCAGGGCGAGCCGCGCCTCGCCCTCCCGCAAGGCGGCCTCGGTGCGCTTCCGCTCGGTGATGGCTTGGACGACGCCCGCGAGGCGGACCAGTCGCCCGGCCGCGTCCCGCGTGGCGTCGCCCCGGCTGTGCAGCCACACCACGCCGCCGTCCGGCCGGACGATCCGGTAATCGCACGCGTAGTCGGCCGTCCCGGCGACGGCGCCCGCCACCCGCTCTTCGACAAGCGCCCGGTCACTCGGGTGAACCATGCCGATGTACGAGTCGTACGTCGGCGTAAACGGCCCGGCCGCGACGCCGAACAAGCGATAATGTTCGGGGGACCACCATAGATCCCCGGACACCGGGTCCCATTCCCAACTGGCGAGGCCGGCGATCCGCTGCGCTTCGAGCAGGCGGTCCGAAAGCGGCCGCCCGCCCCGCCGGGGGAACACGCGGCCGAGGAGTCGGGCGAAGGTGTCGAACATAGTTGACGGAGAAAGGAGGCGGAAAGAGGTCAACGGCCATGATACGCGGCCCGGGCAACCGCAGACCCGGAATCAATTTCTCGTCGCGAGCCGACTTTGCCAAGCGCCGGGGTCTCGACTGGTGTGCATCACCGCGATCACTTCCACGTCCGCCGGTCGTTCGCGGAAGCAGACGAAGTACGGAAATTTCCGGACCAGTGACTGTCGGATGTCGTCGAGCACCACCGCGTAAAGTTTGGGGTTGGCCGCAATACGGCTTAAACATTCCCTCACCCGGGCGGCGAACGCCGGCCCGAGGCCGGGTTGGAGGGCTTCGTAGAAATCGAACGCCGCCTCGTACTCGGCTTCCGCCTCGGCGCGGAGGACAACCGGCAGCGTCATTTCCTCCCCTTCGCCAAAACACGGGCGTCCACTTCTTCCCACGGCGTTACCGCCCCCGGGCGGGCGATGCTGTCAGCCAACCGGCGCTGCAACTCCGCCCGCTGCGCTTCGGTAAGAGGCGCCGTGCCCGGCCGGTCGGCCACGCTGTCCCAGAGTTGGACGGCGAGCGTCACACGCTGATCATCGGTCAGGCCGTCCAAGCCCAAGTCCTGAATCATGGATTCCATCACAGTCTCCCGTTTTCGGCATCATATCACTCTTGGCGGGGCGTGCCGAGACAGAAACGAAAACGAAAGCGGGCCGCTCCGGTCACCCGGCGCGGCCCGCGAGAGTCACGCTCACTGGTCGCTTACTTCACTTCAAATTCGGCGTCCACCACGTCGTCCCCCTTCGGCGGGGTCGGCGTGGCTTGGCCGCCGGCGGCCCCGGCGTCGCCGCCGGCCTTGGCGTACATGGCGCTGCTCATCGCGTGCATCGCCTGTTCCAACTCCCCGTGGGCGGACTGGATGGCCTTCAGGTCCGTGCCGGCCTTGGCCGCCTTGAGCTTTTCGACGGCGGCGGTGAGCGGCGCCTTGTCGGCGTCGCTCATCTTGTCGCCGGCTTCTTTCAGCGTCTTCTCGACCGAGTGGATCATGCTGTCGGCTTTGTTCCGCTCGTCGATCAACTCGCGGGCCTGCTTGTCCTCGTCCGCGTGCAGCTCGGCGTCGCGCTTCATCTTCTCGATCTCCTCGGCGTTCATGCCCGACGAGTTTTCGATGCGGATGGTGCTCTCCTTGCCGCTGCTCTTGTCCTTGGCGGCGACGTGCAGCACGCCGTTGGCGTCGATGTCGAACGTCACTTCCACTTGCGGCACGCCGCGCGGGGCCGGTGGGATGCCTTCCAAGTGGAAGTCGCCGATCTTCTTGTTGTGGCTCGTTAGCGGCCGCTCGCCTTGAAAGACCTGAATCTGCACGCCGGGCTGGTTGTCCGAGGCCGTCGTGTAGGTCTGGCTGGCCTTCTTCGGGATGGTCGTGTTGCGGGCGATCAGCACGCTCATCACGCCGCCTTCGGTCTCGATGCCGAGGCTCAAGGGCGTCACGTCGAGCAGCAGGATGCTGGACTGGCTGCCGAGGAGCAGTTGCGCCCCTTGGATCGCCGCCCCGACGGCCACCACTTCGTCCGGGTTCACGCCGTAGTGGCCGGGCTTGCCGAACACGTCCTTCACCAGTTGCTGCACGCGCGGCATGCGGGTCATCCCGCCGACCATCACGACCTCGTCGATCTGGGTCGGCTTCATGCCGGCGTCGGTGAGGGCGTCCAGCACCGGCTTCTTGCACCGCTCGATCAGGTGCTCGACCATCTGTTCGAACGCCGCCCGCGTCAGCGACATCATGATGTGCTTCGGGCCGGACTGGTCCATCGTGATGAACGGCAAGTTGATGTCGGCCGTCGTCTGGCTGGACAGGTCCTTCTTCACGCGCTCGGCCGTCTCCTTGATGCGCTGCAGCGCGGTCGCGTCCTTCCGCAGGTCGATGCCGTTGTCCTTCTGGAACTGGGCGCAGATCCACTCGATCAGCACGTCGTCGAAGTTGTCCCCGCCGAGGTGCGTGTCCCCGTTGGTGGCCTTCACTTGGAACGTCCCCTCATCGTCGATCGTCAGGATCGACACGTCGAACGTCCCGCCGCCGAGGTCGAACACGGCGATCTTCTGATTCTTCTTCTTGTCGAAGGCGTAGGCCAGCGAGGCGGCGGTCGGCTCGTTGATGATCCGCATCCGCTGCTTGCTCTTCTTCTGCGTCTTCGGGTCTTCGAGTTCCCACTCGGTGTCGAACCCGGCGACGGAGGCCGCGTCGATGGTCGCCTGCCGCTGGGCGTCGTTGAAGTACGCCGGCACGGTGATGACGGCCTTGCGGACGGTGTGGCCCAAGTACGCCTCGGCGGCCTCCTTCAACTTGCGGAGGACCATCGCCGAGATTTCCGGCGGGCTGAACGGCTTGCCGTCGATGTCCACCTTCACGAGGTCGTTCTGGCCGCCGACGATCTTGTACGGCACCAGCTTTTCTTCGCTCTCGACTTCCTTGTGCCGCCGGCCCATGAAGCGCTTGATGGAGTAGATGGTCCGCTTCGGGTTCAGGGCGGCCTGCCGCTTGGCCGGGTCGCCGACGAGGCGCTCGGTCTTGTCCGTGAAGGCGACCACGGAGGGGGTAATGCGGTTCCCCTCTTGGTTGGTGATGACCTTCACCTCGCCGCTCTCTTCCATCACGGCGACGACGGAGTTCGTCGTCCCGAGGTCAATGCCGATGATTTTCTCTTTCGCCATGATTGGGTGTCCTTTTACGCCGGCCCGCGTGGCCGGACTGAGTTTTTGGGGTGGTCGGGGCCGTCAACAAGGGTGCGTAACTTCATCCAGACGGGACAGCCGACCGCGTTTCAATCGCTTGGCCCGATGTAATGCAAGTGGAATGCCAACATCAGTAGTAAGCGGCCGGGTCGCAATACCCCCGTGAAATTCCGGGGTTCCGGGGTCGGTGGGTATGCGAATTGTCTGGCGGGAGCGTTTTCGAGACTGCCAAAGTGGCAGTCCGGTTAAAGGCCCGCCGCCGGCACAGACTCTCCAAATCGCCCGAAACTATCATGTAACAATCGGTTGCGGCACGAGACAAACTCGGATATTCATTCATTTCGCCAATTGACGACTGTTTTTGGCGGGCCTACATTAAAGCAAACTTTTATCTTTCCCAACCAACGGCGAGATCCCGCACCATGACCCGCAAAGGCGATTCGGTTCCTCCGGAACGGGCGGCGTCCGCCAAGGATCTGAAGGCCTTCCGCGTCCAGATCGACAAGCTCGACCTGCAAATCCTCGACCTGATCAACAAGCGGGCCGAACTCGCCGCCAAAATCGGGAAGGTGAAGAACGAGACCAACGACTCGGTCTTCTCCCCCTCCCGCGAAGAAGAGGTCTTCACGAACGTCTTGGGCGCCAGCAAGGGGCCGCTGCCGGAAGTGACGATTCGGGCCATCTACCGGGAGATCATCAGCGGGTCGCGGGCCTTGCAACGGGTGGACAAGGTCGCCTTCCTCGGGCCGGAATACTCCTTCAGTCACTTGGCGTCCATCAACCGCTTCGGCCGGTCCGCCGAGTACATGGGCGTCGCCAACATCGCCGCCGTGTTCGAGGAAGTGAACCGCCGGCACGTCGATTACGGCGTCGTCCCGCTCGAAAACAGCACGGACGGCCGCGTGGCCGACACGCTGGACATGTTCACGCGGATGCCGCAACTGAAGATTTGCAGCGAAGTGCGACTGCGGGTCCACCACAACCTGCTGGCCAACGGCGAACAGACGGAAATCACCCGCATTTACAGCAAGCCGCAGGCCCTGTCCCAGTGCCGCAACTGGATCGCCAAGAACGTGCCGCAGGCCACGCTGCACGAAGTCTCCAGCACGACCACGGCGGCCCAACTCGCCAAGACCCAACCGGGGGCGGCGGCCATCGCCAGCCGCGAGGCGGCCGTGCAGTACGGCGTGCGCATCCTCTTTTCCAACATTGAAGACTCGCCGCACAACGAGACGCGCTTCGCCGTCATCGGCCCACACGACGCCGGCCGCACGGGGAAGGACAAGACGGCCGTCATGTTCATGATCCCGCACCGCCCCGGGGCGTTGGCGGACATCCTCGGCCTGTTCAAGACGAACAAGGTGAACCTGACGTGGATCGAGTCGTTCCCGTACTCGTCCGCCCCCGGCGAGTATGTGTTCTTCCTCGACTTCGAAGGGCACCAGGACGATTCGAAGGTGAAGAAGACGCTGACGGCTCTTCAAGACGAGTCGGAAAAGCTGTTCATCTTGGGGTCTTACCCGGTGGCGCCGCTGTC
>JAYUGD010000947.1:0-3556 GCA_043767785.1 Zavarzinella sp.
TCACCCGGCGGCTTACGCCGCTCGGCTCACTAAATCCCGCGCTATTCCTCAGTTGAACGTTTCGCAATGGAGGCGGGTTTGTGAAGCGACTCCACGACCTCCTCTGGCTCTTCCTCTGGGCGTCACTCTCAACAAGCTGGATCCTCTCCGCGTCCCGCGACTTGTCCGCGACGTTTGACGAACCGTTCTACCTGCGCTCAAGTCTCAAATCGTGGCGAACCGGAAGCAACTTCGACCTCATGCGGGCCGGGACGATGCCGCTCGCGATGGACGTGCAATACCTGCCCGTGTACCTGTGGGAACAAATTCGCGGCGAGCCGTTTGATGAAGAAGCCGAATTTCACCGATTGCTGGCCGTCGGCCGGGCCGCGAGTCTTCTGTTTTGGTGGCTGCTGCTCACCTACGGCTTTCGCGTCGCCAATCTCTTCGGCGGCCCGTGGGCCGGGCGGCTGGCCGTCGCGTTGCTGGCAACCGAACCGAGTTTTCTCGGGCACGCCTGCCTGGCGACCACCGACATCGCCATCACGGCCCTGATGCTGGTGTTCACGTTCCATTACCAAGTCGGCCGAACGGGCGGGCGGTTTCGCCGGTGGTTCCTCCCCGGTGTCCTCTACGGCGTGGCGGTGGCCGCCAAGGCGTCTGCCCTCACGTTCGTCCCCATCGTGATGTTCGCGTTGGCAGTGCCGAATTGGTGGGCCAAGCGAATCTGGAGTCCCCCGCCGGGCGTTGGCCGCGTCCGGCACGCTTGGCGAGAAGTTCGTCCGCTATGGGGCAACTTTTGGAAAATGTTCGTTGTCGCCACCGTCGTTCTGTGGGGCTACTGCGGGTGCGATTGGGAACGGCTCCCCTCGTTCGTGAAATGGGCTGACGGCGTGCAAGACGAGGCGTGGGGGCCGCGGGCGCGCTGGGCGGCCGATCATCTGCGCATCTTCCCCAACGCCGGGCAGGGACTGGTGTACCAGATCAAGCACAACATGCGCGGCCACGACGGCGTGTTCCTGCTCGGCCATTGGTACGTGCGGTCCGTGTGGTACTACTTCCCAGTGGCCTTGGTCATCAAGTTTTCGCTGCCCGTACTGGGGTTGTTCCTCTGGCTGCTGACCCGGCCGCGGGCGTTCGCCACACCGCTCGCGGTGGTCGTCGTGATCCTGTTTCTGTTCACGCTGACCGTCCGCGTCCAGATCGGCATTCGACTCATCTTCCCGTTCATGGCCTTGTTTTTGATCCTGCTCGGCGTTGGGTTCGCCCGCGTCTCGGCGTCTTGGAAGCCGAAACCCAAATGGTCGGCCATTCTTGGCTTGGCCGCGTTGCTCACGATCCCCGCCGTCAAAACGTGGCCGGACGGGTTGCGGTACGCCAACGAGATCTGGGGCGGCCTCGATAAAGTTCACTTGAGCCTGAGCGACTCCAATTCCGATTGGGGCCAAGGGCTGATCGACTTGGACCGCTGGACGGATCAGCGTGGCCTGCCCCCGGCCCGCGTGTGGTATTACGGGTCGGACCCGAAACTGATTCCCAAGAAGAACCCGGAAACGCCTGATGAATTCGGGCGGTTGCTGCCATTGGAGTACGGGGCCTTCTACCCGTTGGAAAAGCCCGAAGACACGGCCAAATACGTCCGCGGCCACGTCGTCGCGGTCGGGAAGACGATCCTCGGCGGCTTCCCGACAATTACGCCCACGATGCCGTTGGCGCTAGAATTCTTCCGGACCCAGACGCCCGTCGGGGAGACGCGGTCGTTCTTCATTTACGATTTCCGTGACCCGTGACCGACCCGTTCCAACGCTCGCTGATCCTCACCGGGCCGACGGCCTCCGGCAAGTCCGCGCTGGCCCTTGACCTCGCGGAACGCATCGGGGCCGAGATCATCTCGGCCGACTCGATGACGGTCTACCGCGGCATGGACATCGGCACGGCCAAGCCCTCCGCGGAGGACCGGCGCCGCGTGCCGCACCATTTGATCGACGAACGCGACCCGTGGGAATCCGCGAGCGTGGCGTGGTGGCTGCGCCGGGCCGCCGAGTGCGTGCGAGACATTGAAGCCCGCGGCAAACGGGCCATGTTCGTCGGCGGCACTCCGTTGTACTTGAAAGCCCTGCTCTGCGGACTGTTCGACGGCCCGCCGCGAGATGACGGCGTGCGGCAACGGCTGGAAGAGGTAGCCGCGACCGCCGGGAATGAGGCGTTGCACACGCGGCTGGCGGCCGTCGATCCCGCCAGCGCCACCCGGTTGCACGCGAACGACGTGCGGCGGGTGGTGCGGGCCTTGGAGGTGTGGGAACTGTCCGGGAAGCCGTTGGGCGAGTGGCAGCAACAAGGCTGGTGGGGGGACGGCGAACCGGCCTTCGCGCCGGATGTTTGTTTCGCCTTGGATATCCCCCGGCCGATCCTCTATGATCGAATTGACCGGCGCATCGTCGAGATGTTCGCGGCCGGGTGGCCGGAAGAAGTCCGGCGACTGGCGGCCGACTCGCGGGGGTGGAGCCGGGAGGCGGCGAAGGCTTTGGGCTACCGGGAAATCGCCGACTATTTGGCCGGCGGGCGGCCCTTGGCCGAGACGGTCGCGGAGGTGCAGCTCCGCACCCGGCAGTTCGCCAAACGGCAACTCACATGGTTTCGCGGGTTGGCCGGCGTGCGGTTCAGGACGGCGGAACAGGTCACGGAGAGTTGGGCGGGCCTCCCGCCGCGTGGGTGAACTTCGACAAATAATCACGTAGGGTGTTTCCCGACGATGGGACCGTGTGCTATAAGCACATGAGTGCCAGTCCCGACCCGTCGGCGGCATTGGCAATCAGGGGCGAGACATGAAGACGCTGACGTTTCAGGTGATCGAAGGCGTGGACAAGGGCCGAATCTTCCGCGAACTGCCGATCCCCGTCACTATCGGCCGCGAGGAGGGCAACCTGCTCCGGCTGAACGACGAGCGCATCAGCCGGTTCCACGCCAAAGTGCAGCAAGAAGACGGCGACGTGATCCTGACCGACCTCGAAAGCACCAACGGCACCCGCGTCAACGGCTCCCCGATTCAAATTCGCCGTCTGCGGGCCGGGGACCAGATCAACGTCGGCCGTTCGCTGCTCCTCTACGGCACTTTGGAAGAAATCGCCGCCCGCAAGGCCACCGAACGCCCCACCGCCAAGGCCGGCAGCGTCCCCGACGGGATGACGACCCCCGGCACCGTCCCCGGCGACGACATGGGCTTCGACCTCAATTCCGTACTTCAAACAAACGGCATCTCCGACCGGACGGCCTACGACTGGGCCAAGACCGAAAGCGATATGCCGCCGCTGCCGCAAAAACTGACCCCGTCCCAATCGGCCCGCCTCGCCGAAATCTTCGACTTCCTGCACCGCGGCCTCACCTTGGCCACCGAGAACATCCAAGCCAACGACGACGGCTCCGAAGTCCGCATCGGCTACGCCGAATGGCAAACGATCCAAGCCACGCAAATGTTCATGGCCCGGTACATGCGCGCGGTGGCCGACCCGGAGAACGAAGGGGATTATTGAGGCGAAGACAAGACATTCACCACAAAGGCACGAAGGTCACACGAAGT
>JAYUGD010000948.1:0-9805 GCA_043767785.1 Zavarzinella sp.
GTCCGGCCGCCCCTTCAGGGCTTGAAGAAAAGAACTAACGGCTTCCAGGCCCTCCCGGGCCTGGCGACAAGCGGGCGCCCCGTTGGGGCTGAAAGCCAAAACTCGCCGCTCACAAATACCGGATCCGCTTGTTGATGTCCGTGTTCACGGAGTGGTACGGGGCCGACAGGTTGCTGCCGGAGAACGTCATGCGCAGGGCCTCGCAGTCGTCTTGGCCGATGGCGGTGTTGAAGATCGGCTTCAGGTAGTTGATCCCCGTGGCCGACGGCTTCATGCGCACCGGGTCGTAGAAGCTCGGGTGCATCTGCCGGGCGTGGATCAGGCCCCAGCGGTCGCGCAAGTCGTTGGCCGGGGTCGCGGCCACTTGGAAGCCCTTCTCCGCGTCCCATTGCAAGGTGCTGACGCAGTTCAGTTGGCCGTCGGCCAGGATGTCCACGGCGTTGCCGCCGAGTTGCATGGCGTAGAAGCGGTCGAACAGGATCGGCCGGCCGCCGCGCTGCGTGTGGCCGATTTTCCGGGTGAAGATGGCGGCGGCGGCGCTCTCGTTGCGCCGCTTGCTGGTGAAGTAGGCGTTCCCCAGTTCGGCGATCAGCAGGCTGCGCAGGGCCTCGGACGCCCCGGACAGGAGCTTGTTCCCGGCCGGGTCGGTGGACTTCAACTCGGCCCCGAGTTCGCGGCCCTTCTCGTCCACGATGCCCTCGCCGCACACGATCACCACGTTCTTCTGCAGCTCGTAAATCTGCTTGATCTTGTCCACCAGCCGGGTCACGTTCAGCGGGGACTCCGGCACCAACAACAGGTCCGGCCGGCCGTAGCACGCGCCGAGGGCCAGGTAGCCCGAGTGCCGGCCCATCACCTCCACGATGGCGATGCGGCGGTGGCTCTCGGCCGTCGTGCGGATGCGCTCCACGCCGGACGCGGACACGAACACGGCCGTCGCGTACCCCGGCGTGACGTAGTTGACCATCTGCTCCAACTCGAAGCTCTCGCGGGCGTGCTTGCGCGGGGCGTACTCCGGCTCGCCGCCGGGCCGTTCGATCCGGGACCACTCGTCGGCCTCATTGCGGTAGTTCAGGCCCAAGTCGTTGTCGATGGTCTTCGGGGCCAGCACCGTCGGCAGGGACTCGCCGAGGGCCTGCATGCCGTTGAGCGTCCCGTCCCCGCCGACGCAAATCAGGCCGTCGATCTTGAGCTTGCCGAGCCGCTCGACGACGGCGGTGATGGTCGGCTTGTCGTCCGCGTCCACGTAGTCCCGCGACGCCCCGATCAGCGTGCCGCCGAGGGTCGGGTCGAGTTCGGGGATGGTGGTGAACAGCGGGTTCAGGAAGATGTGCGGCACGCGATGGTTCAGCAGCCCGCTGAACCCCTTGATGATGCCGATCATTTCGATGCGGCGCTGGTTGGCCCGCGTGACGGCCCCGGCCAGCGTGGCGTTGAGGGCGGGCGTGTCCCCGCCGGCCGTGAGAATCGCAATCCGTTTCATGGCGTAAAGTCCGTGCGTGGGGGAACTCTGGGGCACGCCGGGGAGAGGAGAGGGGCGGCGCGCGGGCTTGTATGTACGGTCTCTTGCTCCCCCTCTCCGCTGCGGAGAGGGGGCCGGGGGGTGAGGTTGCCTTTGCGGGCCGGCCGTTTACCTCACCCCCGTACCCCCTCTCCGAAACGGAGAGGGGGATCGATCTTGGACTCCGCTTACATTACATCAGGTACTTGCGGATTTCATCAAATAATTGGTCGCACCGCCGAAAATACCCGGCCCGGTCCGCCGGTGGCGCGCCGGTCGTCGGCCGGAACAGCAGCGTCAACACCAGGCGCGTCTCGGCCGGGGTGGGGCGGTCGAGTTGCACGTCGAGGTCGATGCCGGCCCGCTTGGCGCCGCCGAACAACTTGCCGAAGAACCCGGCGGCCGGCTCGGTCGTGGGGAAGCGGGCTTGCAGCAGCCCCGGTTCCGTGTGCAACAGGTCGGCGCCTTGGTCCTTGAGGAAGCCGCCGAGTTTCAGCACGGCGATGCGGTCGGGCATCCACGCCTCGGCTTGTCGGACGACGTGCCACGGGTCGGCCGGCGTCGGGTCGGGGGGCACGTCCGCGGCCATCGGCAATTCGCCGGCGACAGCCGCTTCCTTGGGCGGTGTTGTTGCTTCCCAGATGTCGAAGTTGATGGCCCGCGACAGGTCCGCCGCCAACTCGCGGGCCGAGGCCGGCCGCTCCGGGGCATACTTGCCGAGGCAGCGCAGGACGACGGACTCCACGGCCGCGGGCAAATGCCGCACGCCGCGCTCGGCGAAGCGCGGCGGCCGCTCCTTCAAGTGGGCCTCCATCACGGCCGCCGCGTCCCCGCCCGGGAACGGGTGGCTTCCGGTCAGCGCCTCGTACAGGATGACGCCGGCGGAATAAATGTCGGCCCGGCCGTCCGCGTCGTCGCCGCGCAGTTGTTCGGGGGAGATGTACGCCGGCGTCCCTTGGGCGATCACGAAGTCGGCCCCGGACAGGCTCTCGCGCGACAGGTGTGGCTTGCTGGCCAATTGCGACAGGCCGAAGTCCATGACCTTGAGGAACTCGGCCGGCGTCCCGGCGTTCACCACCATCAAGTTGCCGGGCTTCAAGTCGCGGTGAATCACGCCCGCCGCGTGGGCCGCCGCGAGCGCGTGGCACAGGCACCCGGCCAGTCGGGCGACGCGCGGCAAGGCCAAGGCGCGCTCCTTTTGCAGGACGTGTTCCAGCGTGGCCCCGGGGACGTACTCCAACACCAGGCACGGGCCGGCGGCCTCGTCAATGCCGGCGTCCAGCAGGCGGACGATGTACGGGTGGCGAAGCTTGGCGGTGTACTGAGTTTCGCGGGCGAAGCCCTGCCGGGCGCGCGGCGTGTCCGCGAGGTCGGGCCGCAGGATTTTGACGACGACCGTGACGGCCGGGGCGTCCACGGGCCGGGCGGCGTGGACTTCGCCCATGCTGCCGCGGCCGAGAACGCCGAGGGATTCGTAGCGGCCGAGGAGCATGGTCACCGGCCGTCGCCCGAGTCGTACGACGACCCGCGGATCGGCAGGCGGATCAGGCGCGGCGGCGTCTCGCCGGTCGCCAACATGATGACGGCGGTCTCCGGGAGGGAGCCGTACAGCGTCCCCTTGGGGACGGTCACGGTCAGCCGCCAGTTCTTGCGGCCGTCGATGTCCTTCTGCGGGTCCAGTTTCACCTTGAGGTAGTTCGGCCGGGTCTCCTTCGGCAGGAGGGTCACGTCCAAGTTCGCCCGGTCGGCGATGAGCGTGACGGCCTTGCCGTGGTCTTGATCGACGGGGAAGCCATTGCCCAGGTCGATGCGGCCGGAGTCGGCGCCGGCGAGGATGCGGACATCCCCGAACACGCGGCCGCGCAGGAGCAGCGTCTTGGCGTCCCCGCCGGCGCCGTTCTCCACGTTGAGCCGGCGGTCGAGCAGGCCGAGGTCCATCTGCCGCGCCTCGGCCTGGCCGTCCTGCCCGGCGGCGACGCGCTCGCGGACGGTGACGCTCATCTTGTACATGCTGGCGACGCGCGGCATCAGCGGCGGCTCGTCGGCCTTCGGGGCGTACTGTTGCAGGCTCTGGATTTCTTCCGCGGTGGCCGGGGCCGCCGGCGAAATGCGGATGCACGGGTGGTCGCCCGTCGCCAGCGACCCGGCGGGGGACAGGTACAGGCGGTTCGCCGACACGGCGAAGAACTCCTGCCGGGACACGCCGTTCTCCCGCAGTTCCCCCAAGTCGAGTTCGTTGGCCACTTCCCACGTATTGCCGGCCCGCTTCATGAGCGTGAAGGACGGGACGATGTGGATGGCGGCCTCCAGCCGGGTGGCGGCCGGCGGCGCGTCGGGCAGCGTGGCGATGACTTCGCCCATGATGGACCGGCTCCCCTCCGGGGGCTTGCCGCTGAAATTCATGCGCACGGCGATCAACTGCGGGCCGGCCGGCCCGGCGGCGGGGACTTCGCCGGGGGTCATCCCGTTGTCCTTGCTGTACAGCGGCTGCCAGTCGAGTTGCCGGGCGAGGGCCACTTGGGCCAGCGCGGCGGTGAACGGCATCGGCGAGGAAATCAGCGGGCTGCCGGCGAGGCCCGCCATCGCGGTGAAGTCCCGCAGGGCGGCGGGCGGGATGACCGCGTACTCCAAGCTGGCGCAGGTGCAACTTGTCCCGGTGGCCCGGATCGCCACCGGCAGCGGGTGCTTGTTGGCGGCCCAGTACACGTAATACCCCGGCTGGTCGATCTCCACTTCGGGGGACCAGTACTTCGTGTGCTTCAGGTTCTCTGGCATCAGGTCCGCCTTGTCCTTCTTCAACGGCTCCGGCGTCCGGTCCGTCTTCGGGGCGGCCGCCATCTTCGTGAAAAAGTGCAGCGGCTCCTCGCGGGCGGCCTTGACCGGGCCGTTCTTGCCGGGGGGGGCCGCCGGGTCCGGCACGGTGTTGTCCGGGTCGGTGTTGTACGTCGTGGCCATGGTGATCAGGAACACGGCCCCGACGACCAAAAGGATCGGCAGCCCGATGCGGGTGAAGGAGTTCATCGCGTCCGCCGTGTGTCGGCCAAGGGAAACCCCGCCGCGGACTCCCCGCGGGCGGCATGAGGTATTTTACGGCCCGCGGCGGCGGGCGGTTCAACAAAGTGGGTCATTCCGAGTTCTGGCCCGCCGCCCCCGCGCGTCGTATCCTGCCTGTTTGCCCACCGCCGCCGTGCATCCGCGAAAAATCCCCATGACCGAACCGCTTGCCGTCAGCCCGCCCGCCCCGGCCCCGCGGGCCGCCATGTACGTCGTCTTCTTCGTCGTGGTCATCGACCTGCTCGGGTTCGGCATCGTCCTGCCGATCCTGCCGCGGCTCGGCAACAACCTCATCGGCCCGGCCGGCATCGGCCAGGAGTACGCCGGGCTGCTCATCGGCGGGCTGATGTCCGTCTTCTCGCTGATGCAGTTCGTGTTCTCGCCAATCTGGGGCCGCGTGTCCGACCGCGTCGGCCGCCGGCCGGTCATCCTCGTCGGACTCGTCGGCTCGGTCGTGTTCTACGCCCTGTTCGGCTTCGCCTGCTCCCTCGGCTCGGACCAGGCGCAGTTAGCGCTGATCCTGATGTTCGCGGCCCGCATTGGGGCCGGCGTCTCCGGGGCGACCATCTCGACGGCCCAGGCCGTCATCGCGGACTGCACCACCAAGGAGAAGCGCGCCCACGGCATGGCCTACATCGGCATCGCCTTCGGCATCGGCTTCACCATCGGCCCGGTCCTGGCCGGCGCGGCGCTGTCCGTCTTCCCGGAGGATTTGCAAGTCGTCGGCTACCTCGCGGCGACGCTGTCCCTGTTCGCCCTGTTGTTGGCCGTGGCGAAGTTGCCGGAGTCGCGCACGCCGTCCGGCCCCGGCGCCAAGCGGAGTTGGCTGAACGTCGGCCAACTGTTCGAGACGCTGCGGACGCCGACCGTCGGCATCTTGGTGTTGATCTTCTTCCTGGCCACCTTCGGGTTCGCCAAATTCGAGGGGACGCTGGCCCTGCTGACGGCCGACTTCCACTACACCGAGACGCAGACGTTCTGGATATTCGCCTACGTCGGCTTCGTGCTGATGATGACGCAGGGATTCTTCTACCGCAAGCTGGTGAAGAAGCACGGCGAAGTGGCGTGCATGCGGTTCGGCGTCGGCTTCATGTTCCTCGGGCTGGCCGGCATCGCCGCCGTCGTCCTCGGGCAGGACATGCCGATGAAGCAAGTCGCCTTCTTCGTCGCCCTCGCCCTCGGCGTGGTCGGCTTCGCCTTCCTGACGCCGTCGGCCCAGAGCCTGATCTCCCGGCGCAGCGACCCGAACCGCCAAGGGGAAATCCTCGGCGTCAACCAAGCCTTCTCGGCCCTCGCCCGCATCCTCGGGCCGTTCCTGGGCATCATCCTGTTCAAGGCCTACGACCCGCCCGTGTTGCCGTACGCGGCGGCCGCCCTCCTCTTGGTCGCCGTGTTGGCGCTGCTGCCGCGCGTGAAGTGATTCGGTTTTGGTCGGTGCGGACACCGTCAGCGGTTGGTCTTGCCGAGAAGTCGAGTCACCCGCCGCCGAACAACGCCGTCAGCGCTTCCTCCGGCCATTCGGCCCGCACGGTCGCCGGGGCGACGCGCAACAACAGTCGCACTTGGCGGCCGGCGCTGGCGAGGTTCTGGTGGGTGCCGCGGGCGGCGGCGGCTTGGTACTGGTCTTTCGCTTCGGCATGGCGGTTCAGCAGGAACAGGGCGTCGGCCCGCGTGAGCGCGGCCCACAAGTCCGTCACGGCGAACGGGGTCGCCAACTCCAGCACGCGCTGGGCGACGGCCGCCCCGTCCGCGCTTCGACCGAGCAGGTGCAGCAGGGCGGCCACGTTGATGCCGGGGTAGTAGTTGCCGTCGCGGTCCCACGCGCTTTGATAGGTGGCGAGGGCCAGTTCAAATTCGCGGCGGGCTTCCGGCGGCATCGCGGCCACGTCGTCCGGCCACGCCTCTTCCCCGCGCATCTTCTGCACGCGCCCCTGCCGGCCGAACACCTCCATGCTGAGGAAGACGTGCCGGCGCGTCAGCTCGTTGACGCGGTCCTGCACGGCGGCGGCGTGGCCGAGTTCCAGCAGGCCGACCATCTCGGCCTCGGCCAGTTCCAGGACGTGCGGGAAGCGCGTCTTCCGCAGGTCTTCCAGCAACACGATGCCGGCCTCCACGAACGGCCGTTGTGCGTGGACGTTGGCCTCGACCCACCGCTTGGCGAACGTAAACCGGGCGTGGTGGCCGATGGCGTCGGCCCCGGCCCACGGCCGCGTTTGCTTGGCGCGGGCGACGAGTTGGGCGGCGGTCTCGGCGGATGTTTTCGGGTCGCTCAACACGGCCGTGGCCGCGGCGCGGGCCTCGGTGATTTGCACCGGCAACTCCCGGCACACGCGGCTGACGCGGGCGGCGGCCACGCCGGCGGAGACGTAGCCCGCCAGCAGTTCCGTGCCGCCGTAGTTGTCGAACCAACTGGCGCTGACGCCGTAAGCCGCCAGCATGAAGTAGTACTCTTCGAGCCAACGGTTGGCCCGTAATCGTTGCTCCCCGAGGCACCACTTGGCGGCCTTGCGCAGTTCGAGGATGATGCGGGCGAGCCGGCGCACGTCGGCCGGCCACGATGCGTCCGGCTCGGGGATTTTGCCCGTGTGGTGGAACGTCTCCGTCCATGTGTTCAGGGCCTGCTCCAGCCGGGCGACCTCGCGGACGAACTTGGGCGGGTCTTCGCGGAACAGCGACCCGTACGCCCGGATTTTGGTCTCCGTCTCCAGTTCGACGAAGTCCCACGCGACGTGGTTGTTCAGCCGCAGGTCGCTGTAGTCGAACAGGGCGGCGGCCGTCAGCCGCGAGTCCACGCGGCTGACGATCACGTTGCGGCCGTGCAAGTCGCCGTGGGCGAGGCCGACGAGCAAATCGGGCGTGCGCTCCGGCGCGTCCAGAATGCCCCGCATGAAGTCGTGCGGGTCCACGAAGTCCGGGGCGGCCGTCGTCGGGAATTGCGACAGGGCCTCCCGGCGCATGCGGCGGCGGTCTTCGTCGCCGAGGGACGCGGCGGGGGAATGCTGTTCCTCGAACAGGGCCAGCGCCCGCTCGATCTTGTTGCGGAACACCGTGGTGGACAAGCCGTCCGGCCGCGGGCGGTCCGACAGGCGCACGGGGGACTTCGACAAGTCTTTCGCCAACGCAAAATGGCAGTCGCGGGGCGGGACGAACGAGCGCCGGTAGAAGCGCTGGTCGAGGCGGCCGTACAGTTCCCAGAGCGTGTTGGCGACGGACTCGACGGTGGGGGAGCCGAAGGCCACGCAGTCGCGGAAGGCCTGCTCGAAGCTGGAGACGTTGGCCCCGCCGAGGGCCGAGTCCGCGTCCCGGTACACGAGGCCGACGACGCGGCCGGCGGCGTCGCGCACGCCGGCGAGCGAACTCAGCACGCTGTCCGCGCCGGCGGGCCGGCAGCGCAGCCAGCCGGCCAACTCGTCGCCGAGGCCGTCCGGCTCGTCGGCCTTCGTGCCGACCTTGACGAAGTGAACTTCACGCCCGTTGAACACGCCGGCCCCCGGCGCCGCCTGCCCGCGCGCCTCGCCGGGGGCCGGCGGCGTGACGACTTCGACGAGCAGCTTGTGCGGCCGGACCTTGGCCTTGAACCCTTCGAACCGGGCCTTGATGACGATGCCCCACGCCGCCGGGAAGACGGCCCGCAGCCATTCGCCCACGCGGGCCTGTTCGTCCCACATCGGCGAGTCGTCCGCCGTCCCGCCGAGTTGCCGGGCCATCGCCGCCTGCAACGATGTCTGCGCCTCTTGCAGCCAATACACCGGCGCGACGGCCGGCCGGTTCCGCCGCAGCCACGCGACGTGCCGCTGCACCGTGTCGCTGACGGCCTTGCCGTCCGCGCACCGGCCGCGCTCGATGTCCTCTTCCGTCAGCCAGCGGTTCTCCGGGTCGGCCTCCGCGAGCGGCACGGCCGCCGGGGACAGCAACACTTCGTAAAGGCTGACCTCGTACCGCGTCCGCACGCCCGCCGACTGTGAAAACGCCTCGTACTCCAACACGCCGACCGGCTCCGCGCTGACCGTGCAACAGGCGCCGTCACCGTTCACCGCCGGCTCGACGCCTTCCTTCGCCGTCACCCACGCATCCGGGTCCGACGCCAACGGCGCCACGCGCAACTCCTCGGCCACTTCGCGGACCAGACACTGCCGGGCCGTCTCGTCCGCCTCCCGGTGCCCGCCGACCAACGCGAACGCCGCCCATTGCGGGTTCCACTGGGCCAAGTAGCGGTCGGCCCCATTGGATGAATCGCGGATGACGGCCAACGAAGAGACGGAGGTACGCATGGGGGAACTCGGAAAACGAGCGATGCTCAGAATCTGTTTAGCCGCGACGCGACGCTTCGGAGCGGAGCGCGAACCTCAGCCATCCCCAACAGGAATGGACTGGCCGTTCATTTTGACGAATCGCGTCGAATTGTGAAGGTCTGCCAGCCACTCTGCCAGTGCGCGCGACCGATTTGGCGAAATTGTGGCAAACTGGCCGCTCCGGGCTAGCGGGCGGATGGCGGCCGGCCTATCCGGTTGTATTGGTTCCCGCCAACACCAAGGTCGTTGATGTGTGCCGTCCGAGTCACAGGTCGCCCACGTTGGCCCGCACTTCGGCGACGAGGCGGCGGCTCACGCGGGCGTCTTTTCGCCACATGGCGTTGGACGGGTCGGCGGCCGCCAGCGATTCGGCAATGGTTAAACTCCGCTGCAACAAAGGCAGTGCGGAGAACCAATTGTCCTGCTTCATGTACACTTGCGCGATCATTGTGCAGGAAACAGACAAGTCCCGGCGCAAGCCGGCATTTCCCGGGTCGGCCGCCGCCAAGTCCTCGAAAATGGCCAAACTTCTCTCGTATGCCGCCAGCGCCCCGTCCAAGTCCTGTTGGGCCAATCGGACGCCCCCGACTTTGTTGTAGCTGACGGACAAGTCCCGGCGCCAGCCGGCATTCGCCGGGTCGGCCGCCGCCAAGGCTTCCCGGATGGCCATGCCAATTTGGTACGCCGCCAAGGCTCCCGCCAAGTCCCCTTGGGCGCGGCGAATGTCACCGATCTTGATGTTGCTGACGGACAGGTCACGGCGCTGTCCGGGGTTGTCCGGTTCCGCCGCCGCCAGTTCCTCCCGGATGGCCAAGCTCCTCCCGTACGCGGCCAGAGCGCCGGTTAAGTCCCCTTGGCTTCGCCGCGCGTCCCCGACCTTCTCGTGGCCGACGGCCAGGTCGCGGCGCCACGCGGCGTTCGCCGGGTCGGCCGCCGCCAGGTCCTCCCGCACGGCCAA
>JAYUGD010000949.1:0-3546 GCA_043767785.1 Zavarzinella sp.
CTCTTTTTGATTGCCGGGCGTCGGCGGCAGGCGCAGGCCGGCCGCCCCGGCGTAGGTGACGATGCTGACGCGGTCCCGGTCCGTCAGTTGTTCCACGAGGAGTTTCATCGACTCGATGACCAGCGGCAGGCGGTTCGGCGAGTTCATCGACCCCGACGTGTCGATGAGGAAGACGAGATTGCGGGCCGGCAGCTTGTCCTTCTCGATGACCTTGGACTTCAAGCCGATCTTGAGCAACTGGTGCTTGTCGTGCCACGGGCAGGCGGCCATCTCCAACTTGAAGGCGACCGGCTTGCCGTCGGCCGGGGCGGCGTAGTCGTACGGGAAGTAATTCAGAAAGTCGGCGATGCGGACCATGTCCTTCGGCGGCAAGGCGCCCTCGGTCAGTCTGGCCCGGGCGTTGGAATACGCGGCCGTGTCCACGGCGGCCGACAGCGTCGCCAGCGGGTCCGCCTTCACCGTCTTGTAGGCGTTGTCTTCCAGGTGCTGGTAGCTCTCGGCCGATGCGTCGGGGCCGTCGTACTCAGCCGCATCGCCCTCGATGATCCCGACAGGTCGCGGGGCGGCCAAGCCGGCGGGTTTTCCCCCGCCGGGGCCGGGGTGCGGTCTGTCTTCGAGGTTCGAGAGGCGGGCGAGATCTTTCACGGGATGAAGTTTATCAACAGAACTCTTGAGCAGCTTCTCGCGTGTGGCGGAAGATCGGCCATACAGTGCGGAAGGGGCGTATCCTCTCGGATCAAATTTCCCATCAACGACGCCCTGTCCGCTGCCACCGACGATGGTAGAGGTGTGTGCCGCCGGGTCGCGAAGAAAAGGCTCGGGAGCGGCTATCCGCGGCACAGCTTCCAATTGCTCGCGATCTTGAGGCTCCGTAGTAGAAGGATCGCCCGGTTTGGCGTCGCCCTTCGCCTCGGCGACTACGATGGGGTCCGCGTTTTGGGCGACGGGCGGTTCGGTTTTGCCGCAGCCCGTCAAACCGATCAACGCGGCCGCGAGCAGGCCGGCGGCCACAGGCCAACGACGGCGAAACATACTTTGGTGAAACATCGGGATTCTCCCTGTAGAGACGGGGAACGGACGGGCATTGTGAGATGTGAGACTGCCTGTAAGACGAGCGAGCAGTCAAAAATGTTTGCGCGGCGGGAGATTATTCCGCATGGCTCACGGAAAGGTGTCTGGCAAACGCGCCGCGTCGGATGATGTTGTTTACAGCGGAGTTCAGAAGGGTGTCGCGTTTGCGAGTGGGCGCCGGCCATTTACCTCACCCCCCGGCCCCCTCTCCGAAGCGGAGAGGGAGAGCAAGAGGGGCATCAGCGCCGCGTGACGTTCTGTCCATTGTCCGCGGCAAGTCCCCCCTCTCCGCTTCGGAGAGGGGGTTAGGGGGTGAGGTAAACGGCCGGCCTCCCTGCCAAAGACACTACACCCAACCGAACTCCGCTCTATGACGCCATCGTCTCGGGCCGGGCGGTCTCCGGCGTCGGCGAACCGATGTCCGGCGTGCCGTTGGTACTCGGGGTTGTATTGATCGGCGTCGGCGCGGGCGTCGGAACCGCGGCCGGCGTCGGCAGCTCGGCGGGCGGGGCCTTCGCGGCCTTGGGGGCCTTCTTCACTTTCGGGGCCGGCGTCGGGGCCGGGGGCGGCGTGGGGGCCGGGGCGGGCTTGGCGCCCGGCTTTTCTTTCTTGGCGCCGGGCTTCTTGCCGGCGTCGGCCTTCGTCTTCTTGCGCTTCGGCTCGTGGACCTTGGCGTCCACGCGGACGCGCGCTTCCATCTCCTTGCCCGGCTGGAACGTGACGACGTTCTTCTCGGGCACGAACACCTTCTCGTCCGTGCGCGGGTTGCGCGCCCGGCGGGCCTTCCGCGTCTTCACTTCGAAGACGCCGAAGTTCCGCAACTCGATCCGCCCGTCTTTAATGAGCGTGTCGATGATGGCGTCGAAGGTCCATTGCACGATTTCCTTGACCTTGAGTTGCGTCAGGTCGGCGCGGTCGGAAATCTGGCGGACGATCTCTTTCTTAGTCACGGATCGGCTCCGGCGGCGATGACGGTCGAAATGGCTCCCTCGGCGTCAAACTTATGCAGCGTAACAACTAATGTCAAGAAGAAAAGGGCGGGTCGTGCGGGTTGTGCCGATTGTGCGGCCGGCGAATCCAGCGGGAAATCACGGGGTTTTCTTGCCGAACCTCCGGGCGGTTGCGGCCGGGCCAAAATGTTTTATCCCCCCTGTTCCTCGCCGTAACATGGTGAGTGTGATTGCCCGCCGGCGTCCCCCGGAGCCTCCGTGCCGATGCATGTCCTCTTCGTCCACCAGAACTTCCCGGCCCAGTTCGGCCACGTCGCCGGCCACCTCGTCAAGCGGCACGGCTACCGCTGTTCGTTCGTCAACGAGAAGCGGGCCGGCCCGGTCGCCGGCATCGAGTGCGTCCAGTACAAGGTGGCCGGCGGGGCGACGGCGCAGAACCACTACTGCACGCGCACGTTCGAGAACGCCACGCGCCACGCCGTCGCCGTCCACGAGGCGTTGAAGGCGCGGCCGGACATCAAGCCCGACTTAATCGTGGGCCACTCCGGGTTCGGGTCCACGCTGTTCCTCAAGGAACTGTTCCCCGGCGTGCCGATCATCAACTACTTCGAGTACTACTACCGCACGCAACACTCGGACATGGACTTCCGGCCGGACTTCCCGCCGCAGGCGATCGACGGCCTGCGCGCCCGCGCCCGCAACGCGACGGTGCTGCTCGACTTGGACAACTGCACGGTCGGGTACAGCCCCACGCAGTTTCAGAAGAGCCTGTTCCCCAAGGAGTTTCAGGGGAAAATTCGGCACATCTTCGACGGCGTGGACACGAATATCTGGAAGCCGATGCCGGGCCTGCCGCGCGAGGTGAACGGCTTCCGCGTCCCCGACGGCATGAAGGTCGTCTCCTACGCGACCCGCGGCATGGAGTCGATGCGCGGGTTCGACGTCTTCATGAAGGCCGCCAAGAAAATTTGCGACCGCCGCCGCGACGTGATCTTCCTGATCGCCGGCCAAGACCGCGTGTGCTACGGCGGGGACGCGAAATTCACCGGCGACAAGACGTTCAAGGAGTGGGTCTTCGCCCAGGACAATTACGACGAGTCGCGCTTCCAATTCCTCGGCCTGATCCCGCCGCCGGAACTGGCGAAGCTGTTCAACATCACCGATGTGCATTGTTACCTGACGGTCCCGTTCGTCCTGTCGTGGTCCTTGGTGGACGCGATGGCCTGCGGGGCGACCATCTTGGCGTCGGACACCGCCCCCGTGCGGGAGATGATCCGGCACGGGGAGAACGGCGTCCTGACCGACTTCTTCGACGCGGACGCCCTCGCGGAGTACGCCATGCAACTGATCGACCGCCGGGCCGAGTACCGCGTTTTGGGGGAAAACGCCGCCCGGCAAATCGTGGACGGCTACAGCGTGGACGTGTGCCTGCCGAAGATGGTGGACTTGTACGAGGAGACGGTGGGCCGGGCGAAAGCGTTGTAAGAGAAGACATTTTTAGCCACGGACGAACACGGATAAAACA
>JAYUGD010000950.1:0-3544 GCA_043767785.1 Zavarzinella sp.
CTCGCTCACCCAAGGTTCTTTGTCTCATTCATGGCGCGACGACGATTTTTGCACAAGCTCGGAGTGTAGCCCGTGGGTGAGGCTTTGCGAACCCCGGGATTTGTTTTGCGCCCCCGCCCTTATCCCAACGTCGCCGTCGGCCCCACCTGGAAGTCTTCCACCGTCAGTTCCACGTTGCGGTAGCCGTTCCACTCGTTGACGTTGGGCGTGAACGCCAGGCAGCAGCGGCCGGAATCGGACATCAGCTCTTCCACGCGGTCGCCCATGCCGAAGGCGACGGCCCGCATGTTGGTGGTTCCCTGTTTTACCTTGAAGCTCAGGTGGCGCTCGCCTTGGCCGATCTTCTTCGGGTCGCCGACGATTTGCAGGTTGCCGGCGAGGAAGCGCGGCTTCGGGTTGTCGGCCCCGTAGGGTTCCAATTTGTTGATGGCCTCCATCAGCCCGAGCGTGAGGGAACTCAGGGGGACCTCCGCGTCGATGCGGACTTGCGGGGCCGGGGGCGTGCCGCTGGGGAAGTGCTCGGCGGCGTACTTGGCGAAGCGCTCGCGGAACACCGGGATCATCATGGGCCGGATTTTCGCCCCGGCCGCCATCGCGTGGCCGCCGTGGCCGACGAGCAGGTCGTCGCACGCGGTCAGGGCTTCGTGCAGCACAAAGCCGGGGATGGACCGGGCGGACCCCATGACGACCGCGGCGTCCGGGACCATGGCGAACAGGACGGTCGGGCAGCCGGTGTATTCGACGATGCGGCTGGCGACGATGCCGACGACGCCGGGGTGCCATTCCGCGTGGGCCAGCACGATGCCGGACGGGCCGCCGGTCATGAAGGCGTCGGCCATCTCCTTGGCTTGGGCGGTCATCTTCCGCTCGATGACCTGCCGCTCGCCGTTCTGCCGGTCGAGGAACTCGGCCACCTCTTTCGCCTTCGCCGGGTTGGCGGTCGTGAAGAGTTCGACCACAAGGCGGGCGCAGCCGAGCCGGCCGGCGGCGTTGATGCGCGGCCCGATCTTGAAGCCGATGTCCTCGGCCCGCACCGGCTTGTCGGCCGGCAGCTTCGCCGACTCGATCAGCGCCTTGATGCCCAGCGGCGGCTTCGTGTTCAGCCGGTTCAGCCCGTGCTTCACGAGGATGCGGTTCTCGTCGTGCAGCGGGACCACGTCCGCGACCAGGCCCAGCGTGGCGAGGCAGAGGGCGTCCATCAGGTAGTCGCGCAGGTCCGGCGTCACCTTCTCGCTGCCGCAGTGTTTGACGGCCAAGGCCCACGCGAGCTTGAACGCCACGCCAGCCCCGGACAGCCCGCCGAACGGGTAGTTCGTGCCCGGCAACCGCGGGTGGACGCACACGGCCGCGGCCGGCAGCGTCGCCTTCATCTCGTGGTGGTCGGTGACGATCAGCTCCAACCCGAGCTTCTTCGCCGCGTCGGCCTCGGCCAAGCTGGCGATCCCGCAATCCACGGTGACGACGACTTGCACGCCCGTCGCCGCTAGTTGGGTGAGGGCCTCCGTGTTGAGGCCGTAGCCCTCTTCGAGCCGGTGCGGGACATAGAACTCGACCGCCGCCCCGAGTTGCGTGAACAGGCCGACGAGGATGGCCGTGCCCGTGGTGCCGTCCACGTCGTAGTCGCCGTAGACGCAGATTTTCTTCTTCTCTTGCACGGCCCGGTGCAGCCGTTCGACCGCCTCTGGCACCCCCGGCAAGTCGGCCGGCGGGTGCATCCCGGTGAGGTTCGCTTCGAGGAACCGCTTCGCATCAGCCGGGGCTGACACGTCCCGGTTCAGGAGAAGCTGGGCGATAAGGGGCGCGACGCTCAGTTGGCGGGCGAGTTGCTCAATCGCGGAGCGGTCGTGCGGCAACAACCGCCACAGTTTCGTCACGGCAGGCACGGCCGCTCCTTTGGTTCGCGTCATGCGGGGGAGGGGGTATTTTCGTGGGTGGGGGCGGGAAAAGCAATGACCAATGACCAATGGCCAATGACCAAACAAAACCCGTTTAGCCGCGACGCGACGCTTCGGAGTGGAGCGCGGCCTTGGGCCGGGAATCACGCTCGCCGCGAAAGGCAACCTCACCCCCGGCCCCTCTCCGAAACGGAGAGGGGAGCAAGTGGACAGGAGACTTCTTGGTTTGGTCCCGCCTCTCCGCCGCGGAGAGGGGGTTAGGGGGGTGAGGTCCGGCAGGCGGGCAACTGTCGCCCAAGTGCTTCCGGCCCGCGCTCCGCTCCGAAGACTCCGCGTCGCGGCTAAACAATGCCGCATTGGTGGATTTCGCGGCCCCCGCCCCATACCTCATCTCTCACGCCCTTTCGCACGGAGACTCCCCCATGTTCGACCTCTCGGCGGTTCAGGCGGCGATCACGCAACTCGGGTTTTCTGGCTGGCTGCTGTACGACTTCCGCGGGCTGAATATTCTCGCGCGGCGCGTCGTCGGGTTGCCGGCCGACGCCCATCTGTCGCGGCGGTGGTTCTACTACGTGCCGGCGAGCGGGGAGCCGCGGAAACTCGTCCACGCCATCGAGCCGGCGGCGCTGGACCACTTGCCGGGGACGGCGACGCGGTATTTGAAGTGGCAGGAACTGGAGGCCGGCGTCGGGGCGCTGCTGGCCGGGGCGAAGACCGTGGCGATGGAGTATGTGCCGCGGAACGCGAACCCGTATGTGTCCCGCGTGGACGCCGGGACCATCGAACTCGTGAAGTCCTTCGGCGTGGCCGTGGTGCCGTCGGGGGACTTGATTTCGTTCTTCGAGGCGACCTGGAGCGACGAGCAGGAACTGATGCACTTCGAGGCCGCCAAGCACACGCGCTCGGCCTACGACGTGGCGTTCCAGTTCATCGCGGACGAGATCCGGGCCACCGGGTCGGTCGGCGAAATCGCGGTGCAGAACCGCATCATGAAGCACTTTGCGGACAACGGCCTCGTCACCGACCACCCGCCCATCGTCGGGTGCGGGCCGCACTCGGGCGACCCGCACTTCGCCCCGAATCCGGCCAACGAAGCGCAGATCCGGAAGGGGGACTTCGTCCTCATCGACCTGTGGGCGAAGTTGAACAAGCCGAACGCCGTGTACAGCGACCTGACGCGCACGGCCTTCGTCGGCGACCCGGTGCCGGACGACTACGTGCGCATCTTCAACGTGGTGGCGATGGCCCGCGACGCCGGCATCAAGTGCGTGAAAGACGCCTTCGCGGCCGGCAAGCCGCTGCACGGGTGGGAGGTGGACGACGCCACGCGCAACGTGATCGAGTGGGCCGGGTACGGCAAGTGGTTCATCCACCGCACCGGGCACTCCATCGGCCAAGAGACGCACGGCAACGGCGCCAACATCGACAACCTCGAAACCAAGGACGAGCGCCGCATCCTGCCGCGGACGTGCTTCTCCATCGAGCCGGGCATCTACCTGCCCGAGTTTGGCGTGCGCAGTGAGGTGAACGTCTATGTCGATGGCAACGGCGGCGTCCACGTGACCGGCGGCGATCCGCAGACGTTTGTACCGGCGCTGCTTTCATGATTTCTTCGTTTAACGCTCGCATGGCGCCATGCGGGCGCTAAA
>JAYUGD010000951.1:0-3544 GCA_043767785.1 Zavarzinella sp.
TAGCCATCCTCGGAATTGGCACGGCTGTCCCCTCGGCGATCATGGACCAAGACCAAGCGCTCCGCGTCGCGGAGTCGCTGTGCTGCGACACGCCCGAGCAGAAGACGTGGCTCCCCGCCATGTACGGCGGCTCCGGCATCCGGCAGCGCAACCTCTGCCTCGGCCGCGACGTCATCAACGACATTTGCGAGGGGACTTCCCACTCCAACTCCCCGTTCCTGCCCAAGGCCGGCGACCGCCACGGCCCCACCACCGAACAGCGGATGCAGTTGTACCGCCAAGAGGCCCCGCCGCTGGCCATGAAGGCCACGGCCGAGGCTCTTTCGGCGGCGGGCCGGTCGCCCAAGGACATCACGCACCTCGTCACCGTCTCCTGCACCGGGTTCGCCGCCCCCGGCTTCGACCTCGCCCTGGCCAACGAACTCGGCATGTCCCCGGACGTCCACCGCACGCACGTCGGCTTCATGGGCTGCCACGGCGCGCTCAACGGCCTGCGCGTCGCCAACGCCTTCGCCGGGTCGGACCCGGATGCCTGCGTGCTGGTCTGTTCCGTGGAACTGTGCAGCCTGCACTACCACTACGGCTGGGATCCGCAGAAGATCGTCGCCAACGCCCTCTTCTCGGACGGGGCGGCGGCCGTCGTCGGCGTCCCCGGCGGCGCCGGCAAGGCCAGGAACTGGGAACTGGTCGCCAACGGGTCGCACGTCGTCCACGAGGCCGCCAACGCCATGACGTGGCACGTCGGCAACCACGGCTTCGTGATGACCCTCTCCAAGAAGATTCCCGAAGTCATCCAGCAGAAGCTGCGCGGCTGGATGGACGGCTGGCTCGCCAAGCACGGCCTCACGGTCGAGGCCGTCAAGAATTGGGCCGTCCACCCCGGCGGGCCGAAGATTCTCGACGGCGTCGTCGCCGCCCTGGGCATTCCCGCCGACGCCTGCTGGGCCTCGCGGGAAGTGCTGGCCGAGCACGGCAACATGTCGTCCGCCACGGTCCTGTTCATCCTGGACCGCATGCGGAAACGCGGGGCGACCGGCCCGTGCGTGGCCCTCGGGTTCGGCCCCGGCTTGAACATTGAAGCCGCCTTGCTTCAATAGTTCCGCATGACCAGCGACGATCGCCAGCCAGCCGTTCCCGACCCCACCGCCGGACTGCCCACGCTGGCCGCGGTCGCCCGGTGGCTGATCATCGTCACGGCCGGGTTCTTCCTGCTACGGGAACTCGGGGCGATCCTCAAGCCCCTCCTGCTCGCCGTCCTGTTCGCGTACATCATCATCCCCATTTACCAGCGGGTGAAGAAGCGCGTCCCCGGCCGGCTGGCCATCGCCGCGGTGGCCGCCCTCTCCGCGCTGATCCTGGCCGCCCTCACCTTCCTGCTCCAGTCAAGCGCCCGCACGCTGTACGAGGAGTACCCGGCCCTGTCCCGGCAGGCCAAGGCCATCGTGAACGAGGCGCGCGACTACTGCGCGACGCACTTCCCCTCGACCACGCGCATGCTCGACGAGATGACGCAGACCGACCAGAGCGCCGAGGCCGTGGCCCGCGACTGGGTCGGCCGGTCGGCCGCCGTCGCCGCGGACGCCGCCTCGCAAGCCCTAGTCGTCGGCCTGTACCTGCTGTTCATGCTCGTGGAGGCCGGCCGCTTCCCGCGGCGCGTGCGGGCCGCCTTCCCGGACCACCGGGCCGAGCGGATCATGACGACCATCACGAGCATTAACGCGGGCATCGCCGACTACCTGCGGGCTAAGGTGTACGCCAGCCTCGTCCTGGCCGTCCCGGTGTTCATGCTGCTGACGGTGTTCGGGACGCGGTTCGCCCTGGTGTGGGCGGTCGTGAACTTCTTCGCCAACTTCATCCCGTACGTCGGGGCGGTGGCCGGGTATTCGCTGCCCACGCTGTACGCGCTGCTCCAGTTCGGCCCGGGGTGGGAGTTCGTCACCATCGCCGCCGTCATGCTGGCCATCCACGTCACGACGGCCACGCTGGTCGAGCCGGCCATCATCGGCAAGGCCGTCGGCGTCAGCCCGCTGGTGATCCTGATCTCGCTGGCCTTCTGGGGCTACTGCTGGGGCCTGACCGGCATGTTCCTGGCCGTCCCGCTCACGGTGATCGCCAAGATCACCTGCGCCCACATCCCGGCGACGCGGCCGATCGCCAAGCTGGTGTCGGACGAGTAGGCGTGCCCCGCAACCCCCGTGAAGCCGCGACGCGGAGGCTTTGCGCAGCGGAGCGCGTCCTTCCCGCGAAAGGACGCCGGTCGCAAAGGCAACCTAACCCCCCGGCCCCCTTCCCGAGGACGGGAAGGGGGAGCAAGCGGATTTGAGTCTTCCGCCCAACTGTTGCTGTCACTTTGGGGAGCGGTAATTGCCCGCTTGCTCCCACTTCCCGTCCTCGGGAAGGGGGCCGGGGGGTTAGGTTGCCTTTCGCCGCCAGCGAGAACCAAGCTTCGGCCCGCGCTCCGCTCCGAAAACTCCGCGTCGCGGCTTCACGGGTTTTGACGGGCGCGGTTGGTCGCTGGCCCGCCCCCGCCCGTACAATGCCCCCCGCCGACTTCTCAACCGACACCAACCATCATGGCCCGCACCGACGACGACTTCGAAGACGACGACCGCCCCCGGCGGCCGCGCCGCCGGGACGAGGAAGACGACCGCCCCCGGCGGCCGCGCCGCCAGGACAACTTCGACGACCGGCCGTTGCCGACCGCGAAGCGGAGTAAGCTGCCGCTAATCCTCGGCATCGTCACAGGTGTGTTGCTGCTCGTCTGCGGGGGCGGTGGCTACGGGCTGTATTACACCATCTACGGAGTTCGGGACATGGAGAACCGAAAGAAGGAGTTCCACCCCGTCGCGCAAATCTCCATCGGGGCGATGAATTACTCGGACTCGAACGGCACCCTGCCCGCCAATTCGTACGCGCCGGACGGCACGCCGCTGCTCAGTTGGCGTGTCCACATTCTCCCGTATATGGGGGAGGAGCGGCTGTACCTCCAGTTCCACTTGGACGAGCCGTGGGATAGCCCCCACAACCGATCACTCCTCAACCGGATGCCGCGCATTTTCGCCGGCCCGACCCAGCCGGCCGCCCGCTTGCCGACCGGGAACAGGACGCCCTACCGAGGTTTCTCCATGCCCGGGGCCTTAATGGAGCCGCCGACGGCCAGAAAGGGGGGAGGGCCGAATGGGCTGTCCCAAGCGGACGTCACGGACGGGCCGGCCAACACCCTCTTGTTCGTCAAAGCCGCGACCGCGGTGGAGTGGACCAAGCCGGACGACCTGTCTTGGACCTACGGTCAACCCGCGCCTGCCTTTGGCACGGATCCGACGGACAAAGTTTTTTTCGCCTGCTTCGCCAACGGGGAAATCAAACCCCTCCGCAAGACGATCACCCCGGAGCAGTTGAAGGCCGCCGTCACCTACGCCGGCGGCGAATCCGAGACGTTGGACTGACCCGACAGGAGTGCTGACCGATGGCCCGCGACGACTTGTATGACGACCGCCCCGGCACGCCGGCGACGCGGAGCAACGTGCCGAAGATCCTCGCCATT
>JAYUGD010000952.1:0-3544 GCA_043767785.1 Zavarzinella sp.
CGGCCGCGGCCGTCGGCGGGGGGTTCATGTCCTTGAAGCGCACGCGCATGTCCTCGACGACTTCCGGGCACTCCAGCGGCGCCGGCGTGAGGCGGCCGGCGATCACGGCCTTGGCGTAGGCGATTTGCGCCGGCGTCAGGGCCGCCGGCGCGGCGGCTTCCACGGCCTCGTCAACAATGCCGCTCGACATGGCTTCTCCTCGCGCGGGGTTTGATCTTCTTCCAGCGTACCGCGGACCGGCCGGCCCCGCAATACGCCGTCGGGCCGGCGGCGCGGCGTCAGCGAATGTCTTCCAGCATGAGGGAGCCATAGGGGGCGTCGAGAGAATACGTCCCGTCGAACGTCCAGCGACAGGTGTGGATCACGCCGCCCAGGCCGAGGATCGGCGGCACACGGGACGGGCCGCCGACGCGGAACAATACAGGCCAATCGAATGGGTAGCCGATACATTTTTCGGTCCACCAGCCGCGAATCCGGCCGGGCCGGACGCGCGCCGTGGCGGGGCCGCCGGCCATTTGCAGCGAGACGGCCATCTCCGCTTCCGCCGGCGGGACGGGGAGGCCGTGACCCGCCGCGAGATCCAAACTGATGAGTGAGTACGACGCGCCGGAATCAACGACAAAGCGGACCGGCTCCGGCCGGCCAACCGCCGGCGCCAACCACATTTTGACCCGGCTCCGGACGCCGACGACGCCGTGCGAGTACGCCTGATCTTCCGAAGCGGCCTGCAACGGCTCCCGCAAGATCGGTTGGTGAAGTGACGAAGAAGCCATGCCATCATCCCCCGCCGACTGGCCACCACTTAGAACAAGAAGTCAAGCGTGTCCGTAATCTCCATCTTTGACCGCTCTTCCGGCGTCAGCTCCCGCAGCAACGCCAGCGCCTCGCCACTCCCGACAACCAAGACAGCCGCGTAGCCGTCCGGCAGTTCCGTGTACGCGACGAGTTCGCCGGCGCCCAGCTTGTGGATGGCCGCGTGATCGACCTGATACCGGACGGCCGCGGCGGTCGGCGGGGGGACCATGTCCTTGAAGCGCACGCGCATGTCTTCGACCACGGCCGGGCACTCCAACGGCGCCGGCGTGACGCGGCCGGCGATCACGGCCTTGGCGTAGGCAATCTGCTCCGGCGTAATCGCCGCCGGCTTGGCGTCTTCCGCGATTTCGTCAACAATGCCGCTCGACATGGCTTTCCCTCGCGTGGGTCTTCATCCAGCGTACCACTCGCCGGCCGGCCCCGCAATTCATTCGACGAACGACCCCGGCTCGCCCTGGTAGTACGGGGCCTGCGCCAACTCGTCCCCCGGCGTCGGCCGGCTCAGGATCAATCGCCGGCAGCGGCCTTGGGCGTTTTCCAGGTCGGGGTGGCTCTTGGCGACGGCCCACACGCCCGTGCGCTGGAACAGGTCGCCGACGTAGGCCCACTCGTTGAAGGCCAACAACTCCCCCTCGTGGGCGGGTTCCGGGTCGGTCAGCAAGACACGGAAGCGGGGGTTGACGGCGAGGTCGCGGAGCCGGCGGCGCGAGGCGTCGTCCGCGTTGGTCCACGCCGGGTAGGCGTCGAGATCTTCGGACTTATCCACATTGTGCCGCAGGAGGCTAAACAGGCCCTCGGCTTGGCGGCCCAGGCGCGGGAAGCGGAACTCGGTCACCAACAGGCCGACGGCGCGGGCGGCGCTGCCGATCACGGTCAGCTCGTCGTCGAACTCCATGTCCGCGACGAGGTGCAGGCTTTCGAGCGTGTCCAGCCGCGGGTCGGCGATCAAGGCCCGGACGTGGGAACTCGCCCGCGTCAGCACGACCCGGCGCAGCGGCGTCTGGGCGAACAGGGCGGCGTCTTCGCCGAGGAAGCGCGGGGCCGGGGCCAGGACGTGTTCGACGAAGCCGCGCCGGAACCCCCACGCGCCGCCGAGGCCGAACAGGTGCGACTTGAGCCACTGCACCGGCGCCGCGGCCGTCGGGGCGAACAGGCGGCGCAGCGGCCGCTCCCACGCGGCCCGGTACTTGGCGAGGAGGTCGCGCTCCCGGCCGACCATCGCCGGCCACTTCGGGTCGGTGTTGACCACGCGGGCCAGGTTCACTTGCAGGCGGATGAACTCGCCGCGGTCCACGTCGCCGGGCCGCTTCGACTGGTTCAGGGCGTCGGCGTAGGTCAGGCGGGCGGCGTCGGACTCCGGGTCGGCCAAGATCGCGCGCAACAGGGCGGGTTCATCCATCGACGGCGCGTCCGGGCAATTGGGAGTGGCCCGGTCATTGTAGAGACGGAACCGCCGCGGGCGGCGCGGGCGGCGCCGTCGCGCCCCACTCGATCACCCCGTCCCCGCCGCGCTGCTTCTCCCAGTCCTGCAACAGCCGCAGGCAGGCGTGGTCCACGAAGGTCATGTCCTCCAGGCGGACGGCCGCGGCCCAGCCGCGCGGGACGGCGTCGAGGGCGTCGGCCAGTTTCGGCAGGCTCACGAACGTCGCCGCCCCGCGCAGCGTGACCCGCACGCCGCGGTTCGCCTTGTCGTACACCGTGTCAATTTCCAGCCGGGACATCGTCCACAGCAGTTTCGCCACGCTCAGGCCAACGCCGAGCAGCACGCCCTTCAGCAGGTCCGTGGCCACCACGCCGACCAGCGTGGCCACGAAGATCGCCACTTCCCACCGGTCCTCGGCCCACAGCCGCTTGACCTGCTTCAGGGCGATCAGCTTGAAGCCGGTGTACACCAGCACGGCCGCCAGGCACGCCTCCGGCACCAGTTCCAGCGCCCACGGCAACAGGGCGACGAACCCCAGCAGCCAGACGCCGTGCAGCGCGGCCGACAGCCGCGTCTTCGCCCCGGCCGTCACGTTCGCCGAACTGCGGACGATCACCCCCGTCAGCGGCAGGGCGCCGACGAGGCCGCTGACCGCGTTGCCGATTCCCTGGGCGAACAGCTCCTTGTTGTGCTTCGTCCGCGGGCCGTCGTGCATCTGGTCCACGGCCGTCGAACTCAGCATCGTCTCCGCGCTGGCGATGACGGCGATCGTCGCCGCCATGCCCCACACGGCCGGACTGCGCAACAACTCGGCCGCCGAGCCGACCTGGAACCACGTCAGCCCGTCGAGCAGGTTCGACTGCACGGAGATGCGCTCGGCGTGCAGGCCCAACCCCTCGGCGACGAGCGTGCCGGCCACGACGGCGATCAGGGCGCCGGGCAGGACTTTCAGCGTCTTCGGGACGTAGTTCCACGCGACGAGCAGGACGAGCGTCACCAAGCCGGCGGCGGCGGCCGGCCGGTGGGCGGGGTCGGTGAACGCCTTTTCAACGGCCGACGGGATGGACGTGATGTTGTGGGCGACGGCTGCGGCCGGGTGGTCGTCGATCATCTCGTGGACCTGCTTGGCGATGATGACGACGCCGATGCCGCCGAGCATCCCCATGACGACGGCCGGCGACACGGCGCGGAACCACTTGCCGAGTTTCAGGCCGGCCATCCCGACCTGCATCAGGCCGCCGAGCAGCGCGGCCGCGCCCAGCGCGCCCGCGACGGGGACGGCCGTCTCGCCGCGGGCGAGGGCCT
>JAYUGD010000953.1:0-3538 GCA_043767785.1 Zavarzinella sp.
TTCTGCCTTTATCCGTGTTTCGTCCGTGTTCGATCCGTGGCTAAAAATGTTTTCTCCGTGTGTCGGTTCCGCGCTCCACTCCGAAGCGTCGCGTCGCGGCTAAACAGTCCCCGCATACTGTCTGCGGATCGTCGGGATCAAATACTCCCGGAACGCCGCCTCAAACCCATATTTCGGCGAATGCCCCCAGTCGCGGCGGGCGGCGGTGTCGTCGGCCTCGGCGGGCCAGGTGTCCAGAATGGCTTGGCGCTTCGCGTCCACGGCCGTCGTGATCTCGGCGGTCGGGAACGCCCGCAGCACTTCGTCGCGGATTTCGCCGGCCGTCGGGCTGAACGCCCCGATGTTGTAGGTGTCGCGCGTCAGGCCCGCGCGCGGGGAGTGGGCCAGTTTCAAGATCGCGTCCACGGCGTCGGGCATCGCCATGAACGGGATGCGCGTGTCCGGGCGCACGAAGCAGGCGTAAGGCTTCCCGGCCGCCGCCGCGTGGGCCATTTCCGGGGCGTAGTCGGACGTGCCGCCCGACGGCGTGGTGACGGCCGAGATGAGGCCGGGGAAGCGCAGGCCGCGGAAGTCCACGCGGGCCTTCACCGGGTCCGCGGAGAGTTGCCGGTAGTTGCGGGCGTAGTAGGCCCCGAGCCGTTCGCCGTACAGTTTGTTGCAGCCGTACATCGTCGTCGGCGTGTTGTGGACGTCTTCCGGCAATGGGCCGAGGGCGTTCTTCACCGCCAAGCTCGGCACGCCGTAGGCCGCGATCGACGACGGGAACAGGAACGTCACCGCCCGCCCGTGCGATTCCCCTTGGCGCTGGGCGAACTCCAGCATCATTAATGTGCCTTCGACATTCACCTTGTGGGCCGTCATCGGGGCGAACTCGCCGCGTGTCGAGAGGACGGCCGCGAGGTGGTACACCTGATCAATCTCAAACTCGGCCAGAATGCGGTCAAGCAACTGCTGGTCCAGCACCGACCCGACGTAGTGTTGCCGCACTTTGCCCGCGAGGCCGGCCGCCAACGGCGAGAGGTCGAGCGTGACGACGGGGCGGTTGCCTTCCGAAAGCCGGTCAATCAGCGTGTGGCCGATCTCCCCGCTGGCCCCGGTGATTAAGACGACGGGCTGACGGGACACGGCTTCTCCTATGAGAAGAGAATTAAACCACAGAGGACACAGAGAGCACAGAGGAAATCCGTCCGAGGCGGCAGCGTCAGCGACGCCCACGCTGAGACCCACGGACGACAGGGAGCTGTCATCAAGTGACAGGTTGGGCGTCGCTGCCGCTGCCGCCTCTGACGGACCCTTGCGTGACACGTTCACTCAGGCGCCGGCCCGCGCTCCGCTCCGAAGACTCCGCGTCGCGGCTTCGCGGGCGCCGGCGGCAAGTTGATTTCCCGTTGCGTCCGGCTTGGGGGGCTTACTCCGAGTACCCGAGCCCCCTGAGATTGTCTTTGCCGTGCGGGTTGCCGAGGGCGGCGGCCTTGCGGTACCACTCGGCCGCCTGTTGGATGTCCTTTTTCACCCCCTGGCCGTAGAAGTAGCTGTTGCCGAGGTTGATCATCGCCTGGCTGACCCCGGCGGCGGCGGCTTTTCGGTACCACTCGCCCGCGGCCTTTTCGTCCTTGTCCACGCCCAGGCCGTTGCCCACGGCGTACCCGAAGTTGTTCATCCCCCCGGCGTGCCCGAGGTCGGCGGCCTTCCGGCACCACTCGGCCGCCTTCCGGAGGTCTTTGTCAACCCCCTTGCCGCTGTAGTAGCAGAAGCCGAGCAGGTGCATCGCCGAGGCGTGGCCGCGGTCGGCCGCCGCCCGCAGCCACTCGACGGCTAGCGCCTCGTTCTTCGGCGTCCCGGCCCCGGTCTGCATGCACCGGGCGGTCAGCGTCATGGCCATGACGTTGCCCCCCTCGGCCAGCCGGCCCCACTCGCGGAACCGGGCCGGGCCGGTTTGCCCGACCCACTTGTCACCGCTGCCCGTCGAGTTGAAGGCCCCCTCGTATTCCCGGAACTCGGCCGCGATCACGCTGACGGGCAGGGCCCACTCTTCGGTGTACTCCCGCTTAATCTCCGGGGACTGGGCCTCGCCGTACACCTTGTCCACGTCGGCCTTGGTCCGGGCGGCCACTTCCCGGAAGAAGTCGTCGATCGTGGAGTGCCGCGCGTCCTTGGCGTACTCGCCGCGCCAGGCGCGGGTGACGTGGTCGAAGAAGATGCCGGCCTGCCGCTTCGGGTCGAAGTAGCTCTTCTGGCCCGCCTTGCACGAGTAGATGGCCGCGATGCCCTCGGGCACCGCGGCGGCCGCGAAGTCGTCCAGGTCCACTTTCTCGGCCGCCTGCGACCGCTTGCCCGGGATGTCGCGCACGTCCCGGCAGGCGTTCACGATCAGCAACTTGCGCTTGGCCTTGCACGCTTTGAGTTGGTCGAACAGGCCGTCTTTGCCGTCAAGGGCGATGAGCGTCGTCTTGTCTTCCAAGTCTGCGTCCAGTGGGCAGAAGTAAGAGACGCCTTCCTTCTTGAGTTGCACGCCGTGGCCGGAGAGGGCGACGACGACGGTGTCTTCGGGCCGCAAGCCGTCAATGAACAGTTTGAACTCTTGGACGATCTTGGCCCGCTCGGACTGGAAACGGCGCTCCTGCTTGTCGTGCAGCATCTTGATGTGGTCGGCCTCGAACCCGGTTTCCAGCAGGGCTTGCCGGAACTGCTCCACGTCGTTCACCGTGAATGGCAACGGCGACAGTTTCGTCTCCGCGTACCCGGAACACCCGACCAGAAAGGCGTACTGGACCCCTTTCTTTTCCTGGGCGGCGGCCAAACCGGGCAGCATCAGCAAGACGGCAACGAAGCGGCGCATGGCGGACTCCTCCACGACGGGTTCCCGACGTGTCAGGGGAAACGACACGTCGGGCGAGTTCTTCCTTTTGATTTTCAAATATTTGCCGCCAGGATGCCAGTGAAAAAAACGGCCGTCTCGCGCCCCACCGCACTTTTCGGCCCCCGCCGCAAGTTCGCCGCGACATTCGAGCGGTTCCGGCGGCGGCCGGGGCGGGGCGGTCTAAGGTTGCAAGTGCCTCGCTCCGGACCCGTGACCAGCCATCGGACTCGGCCATGACCACTGCCAACATGCCCACGGCCGCGACGCCGCGGGGGAATTCGATTCCCGGCCTCGACGCCGAGCCGCCGACGCAAGTGCTCCGGGGCATGGGGGCCGTCCCGCCGGCGCCGTTGCCGCCGGACGTGTACGTGCCGGGGTACGAGATTCTGGAAGTCCTCGGCCGCGGCGGCATGGGCGTGGTGTACAAGGCCCGGCAGCGCGGCCTGAACCGGCTGGTCGCCCTGAAGATGGTGCTGGCGGGCAAGCACGCCGGGCCGGACGAGTTGGAGCGGTTCTGGCGCGAGGCCGAGGCCGTCGCCAGCCTGAGCCACCCGAACATCGTGCAAGTCCACGAGATTAACCAGCACGACGGCACGCCGTACTTCACGCTGGAGTACGTCGAGGGCGGGACGCTGGCCGGCCGGCTGCGCGCCGGGCCGCTGGCCCCGCGCGAGGCGG
>JAYUGD010000954.1:0-3532 GCA_043767785.1 Zavarzinella sp.
CACGGCGGTTGAGTGATCGATTCGAGCGTCGGCGGTGACTGTCCCCCGGCCGCCGGCCGCGTATCACATCCGCATGGCGATTGACCCCACGCTCCTGACGGTCCTCGGCGGCACGGCCATGCTCGGGTTGGTGTCCGGGTGCTTGGGCACGTTCGCCGTCCTGCGGCGCCAAAGTCTGCTGGGGGATGCGGCGTCGCACGCGGCCCTGCCGGGGATCATCGGGGCGTTCCTGATTTTCGGGCGCGAGCCGGGCTGGCTGCTGGTCGGGGCGGTCGTGTCCGGCTTGGCGTGCATGGTCGGCGTCAACGCCGTCACGCGCACCACCCGCATCCCGTTCGACGCCGCCCTCGCCGGCGGCTTGGCCTCGTTCTTCGGGCTGGGCCTGCTGCTCATGAGTCTCACGAAAAAGACGGGGACGGCCGGCATCGAGCGGTATTTGTTCGGACAGGCGGCCATTATGCTCTCGAAGGACGTGCAGATCATTGCCGTCACCGGGGCGGTCGTGTTGGCCGTGCTGGCCCTCTTCTGGACCCAGTTCAAATTGGTGTCCTTCGACCGCGGCTTCGCGGCCGGCCTCGGCTGGCGCACGGCCGTGTGGGACTTGCTGCTCACCGGGCTGATCGTCACCGGCATCGTCATCGGCTTGGAGAGCGTCGGCGTGGTGCTGATGAGCGCCC
Source organism: Zavarzinella sp. (assembly GCA_043767785.1). Lineage (GTDB taxonomy): Bacteria > Planctomycetota > Planctomycetia > Gemmatales > Gemmataceae > Zavarzinella. Next base: position 678 of record JAYUGD010000954.1, read on the forward strand.
TGATCGTCGCCCCGGCGGCCACGGCCCGGCAGCTCACCAACCGCCTCGGCGTGATGACCGCGCTCGCCGGCCTGTTCGGGGCCGCGAGTTGCGTGCTGGGCGCGCTCCTCAGCCAGTGGATCGGCGGGCTGTACCGCGGCGTGTCCATGCCGACCGGCCCGACCATCGTGGTCGTGTCCACCCTGCTGATGGCCGGGACGGCGGGGCTGGTGAAGTTGAAAAGTGTGGCCGCGAAAGGCCGCCTCACCCCCTAACCCCGCCCGATTCTTGTACGATAAACTTCACTCCCACCGGCCCGGACGCATGTTCCCGCTGAGACTACGCTGAGATGTCGCACCCGACCACGCTCGAATACTTGGACGGCCTCCGCTCCAGCCGACTGCTGGACGACGACCGCCTGTCCGAATTGCAACGGCTGCCGGAGGCGGACGCGGGGGACACCGACGGCCTCGCCCGCCACGCCCAGCAGCGCGGCTGGCTGAGTCCGTACCAGGTCAACGAACTGCGCGAGGGCCGCGGCGGCCGGCTGATGGTGGCAGCGTACCGCCTCGTCGAAAAGCTGACCGCGGCGCCCGGCCGCGTCACGTATAAGGCCACCCACCCCGCGTTGCCCGACCCGGTGTCGCTGAGCGTGATCGACGCGGGCTGGCTACCGCCGGCCGACAACATTGACGACTACGTCGCCCGCACGCAGGCCGCCTGTTTGGTGAACAACGCGCACCTGACGAACGTGCTGGACGCCGGCCGGGACGGCGAGACAATCTTCGTCGTGCAAGAGTACGCGGACGGCTGCGACCTGAGCCAACTGATCACCGAGATGGGGGCGATGCCGCTGTCGCTCGCGGCCGAGTACACCCGGCAGGCGGCCGTCGCCGTGCAGGCCGCCCACGCGGCCGGCGTCGCGCACGGGGCCGTCTCCCCGTTCACGCTGATCCTCACGCCGGTCAAGCGCGTGGTCCACGAGGCGAGCGGGTTCGTGTCCGTGCGGCCGCGGCTCGGGTCGGTGGTCAAACTGGCCGACTTGGGCATGGCCCCGCAACGGCCGCCGCTGGGCGAGGTCAGTTACGGCGACACGGCTCGGCTCGGGGAAGTCGCGTACCTGCCGCCGGAGCGGATGACCGAGGCCGGGCCGACGGCCGCCGGGGACTTGTACGGCCTCGGGGCCAGCCTGTACTTCTTGCTCGCCAACCGGGCGCCGTATGCCGGCGCGTCGCCCGTCGAGGTGATGCTGCAACTCCAGCAGGCCGAGCCGGCGCCGATCGAGACTCTCCGCGCCGACGTGCCCGCCGACGTCGTGGCGCTGATGCGCCGGTGCCTGTCGCGCGACCCGCTGGACCGGCCGGCGGCCGACGAGATCGCCGCCGCCCTCTTGCCGCACGGCGAGCCGACCGCCCGGCCGCAACCGGCGGCCGGGCCGGCGGCGGTCCTTTCCGCGAACGAGACGTTCACCAAGCCCGGCATCCCGTCCGCGGCCTTCCCAATGGTGGAACCCGTCCACGGCGAGCACGGCCCGCAGCCGGAAATCCACCCGCTGGACGACCATCACCACGACGGGCACCACGACGGCGAAGACCACTTCACCAGCAGCGGCCCGGCCCGCGCGCGGCCGAAGGTGAAGGCGAAGAAGTCGGTGTCGTGGATCATCGCCGGCCTGCTCCTGCACGGCAGCGGCGTCCTGCTCCTCGTGGGCTGGATGACCAACTGGTTCGCCTTCATGCGGACGCCGGAGAATCCCCAGGAACACAAGATCGAGAAGAAGGCCGAGACCACCAAGCCGGTGAAGAAAATTCGCAAGTCGATGGACTAATGAACGTCTGCCTCTCCCAAGCGACGACCCTCCCGGCCGGGGCCGCGGACGACTTGGCCGCCTTCGCGGACGTCGGGGCCGCCGGCGCGGAACTCTGGCTGACGAAGATCGAACAGCACCTCGACCGACACCCGCTCGACGACTTGAAAACCCTCTTCGCCGACCGGAACCTGCGCCCGGCCGCCGCGGCCTATCAAGGGGGATTGTTGCTCACCCAAGGCGAGCAGCGAAAGGCGGGGTTCGACCACTTCCGCAAGCGGTTGGAACTGTGCCAAGCCCTCGGCGTGCCGACGATGGTGCTGGTTGCCGACTTCGCCCAGCGCGTGGACGCCCAAGCCTTGCAGCGGTCTGTCGTCTCGCTGAAGCAGGCCGGCCAGTGGGCGGCCGGCTACGGTGTCCGGCTCGCCCTGGAGTTCCGCGGCACGGACACGTTCTGCTCCTGCCTGGAGACGGCGCTGATCTTGGCCGAACAGGCCGCCGAGCCGAACGTGGGCGTGTGCCTCGACTGGTTCCACTTCTACAAGGGGCCGAGCAAGGCGGACGACCTCGCCCGGCTGACGAACCAAAACCTCTTCCACGTCCACGTCGCCGACGTGGCCGGCCTCCCCCGCGAGTTGATGACCGACGCCGACCGCGTGATGCCCGGCGACGGCGACTTTTCCTTCGCCCCCCTCGCCGAAACGTTGCGCAAAATCGGCTACGACGGCTGGGTCTCACTGGAGACCTTCAACCCGGTGTTCTGGCAATTGAAGCCCACGCAAGTTGCCGAGTTGGGCCTGATGGCCGTCAACCGCATTTTCGAGTGAGTCGTTGCCCGACACGCCTCTCCGCTATTGACCGGGCGAGAGCGTTCGCGGACGCGGGCTTGAATCCCGTTTAGCCGCGACGCGACGCTTCGGAGTGGAGCGCGGGCTGCCACCAAGCAAACACCTTCCCTGCCAAACAGCGACCGGCGAGCGTCGAGGCGTCAGCCTCAAGTTTCCCCACGAATTTTGAAGCCCACCGCCTCGGCGCCGTCGAGCATTTGCTGCATCGCCATCCAGCCGCG
>JAYUGD010000955.1:0-9755 GCA_043767785.1 Zavarzinella sp.
CGTCTCGACCGCTCTTTCTCTCTCGTGAGTTCATGCGCCGCCCCGCCGCCCGCGGCCCCCCGGCGCCGCAGGAGGTTGGCACATGGCCGGGCATTCCCACTCGTCGAACATCGCCGTCCGCAAAGGCAAGCAGGACGCCGTTCGCGCCAAGCTGTTCAGCAAACTCAGCCGGTACATCATCATCGCGGCCCGCGCCGGCGGCGGCGACCCCGTGATGAACCTGCGGCTGCGCTACGCCATCGACAAGGCCCGCGCCGTGTCCATGCCGCGCGAGAACATTGAGCGGGCCGTCAAGCGCGGCACCGGCGACCTCGACGGCGCCATCATGGCGGACCTGATTTACGAGGGCTTCGGCCCCGGCAACGCGGCCGTCATCTGCGACATCCTGACGGACAACCGCAACCGCACCAACGGCGAAGTCCGCAAGTTGTACGAGCGCAGCGGCGGCCACATGGGCAACCCCGGCAGCGTCGGCTACATGTTCGACCGCAAAGGTCTGTTCCTGGTCCCGATCGCCAGCGTCTCCGAGGACACGCTGATGAGCGTGGCGCTGGAGGCCGGCGCCGAGGACATGAGCCGCGACGGCGAGAACTTCAAAATCGTGACGGACGTGGCGACGTTCCCGGCCGTACTGGACGCCTTGGAAAAAGCCCAGATCGCCACGGACACCGGCGAACTCGTGCAACTGCCGAAGACGACCGTGGACGTGGACGTGGAGACCGGCAAGAAGATCGTCCGCCTCATCAACGCCCTGACCGAACACGAAGACGTGCAAAACGTCTACACCAACGTGACCCTGACGCCCGAGATGCAGCCGGACGAGTAAAGCAAAGATAATTTTTTAGCCACGGATGAACACGGAGCAGCACGGATAAAGGCCAAAACAAAATCGGAAGACGGATAAAAACCGGATCGACACTGGGAAAACAATATTGGTTAAAACCGGCAGGCCTTGTGTTTTTCCGTGTCTTATCCGGTTCTCATCCGTCTTGGTATTCGATCTGATTTCTGTCTTTATCCGTGGTGATCCGTGTTCATCCGTGGCTAAAAATGCTTTTTCTGAGCCATCGATGAAACTCGCCACCCGCGTAAGCCATTTTAGCGAGTCCGTCATCCGCGAGATGACGCGGCTGGCGGCGCGGCACGGGGCGATCAACCTCGGGCAGGGGATGCCGGACTTCGAGGCTCCGCAGGAGATCAAGGACGCCGCCTGCCGGGCCATCCAAGACGGCTACAACCAGTACGCGATCACGTGGGGCGCGCCGGCGTTGCGGCAGGCCATCGCCCAGAAGGTCGAGCGCTTCAACGGCATCCCGTGCGACCCGGACCGCAACGTGACCGTCTGCTGCGGGGCGACCGAGTGCATGATGGCCACGATGTTGGCCTTGGTCGATCCCGGCGACGAAGTCGTCATCTTCCAGCCCTTCTACGAGAACTACGGCCCGGACGCCGTCATCAGCGGGGCGAAGCCCGTCTGGGTGCCGCTGCGGCCGCCGCACTGGACCTTCGACCCGGACGAACTGCGGCGCGCGTTCTCCGACCGCACCAAGGCCGTCATCCTCAACACGCCCAACAACCCGACCGGCCACGTCTACACGCGGGAAGAACTGTCACTGATCGCCGAACTGTGCCAGAAGCACGATGTCGTCGCGTTGGCCGACGAGATTTACGAGTACATCATCCACACGGACGCCCCGCACGTCAGCATCGCCACCCTGCCCGGCATGGCCGACCGCACCGTGACGATCAGCGGCCTCTCCAAAACCTACAGCGTCACTGGCTGGCGCCTGGGGTATTGCATCGCCCCCGGCAACATCAGCGACGGCATCCGCAAAGCCCACGACTTCCTGACCGTCGGCGCCCCCCACCCCCTGCAAATGGCCGGCGTCGCCGCCCTGAACTTCCCCGACACCTACTACGCCAAGTTGAAAGCCGACTACACGCGGCGGCGAGACCTGTTCATCCCCTACCTCCGCAGTGCCGGCCTCACGGTCTACGAACCGGAAGGCGCCTACTACGTGATGACCGACACCACGCCGTTAGGCTGGGCCGACGACACCGCCTTCGTCAAACGCATGATCGAAACGGTCGGCGTCTCTGCCGTCCCGGGGAGCAGTTTCTTCTCGCCGAAGGACTTGGGCAAGACGATGGTCCGCTTCATGTTCGCCAAGCGAGACGAGACGCTGATCGCGGCGGGAGAGCGGTTGCAGGGGCTGCGGGGGATGCGGCCGGGGGTTATTTCCTGAAAACGGTTGTTTTCCCATTTGGGAAATAGTTGATTTTCAGGAAATTAATGTCACAATATGATATGTGACAGACCTTCTTGAGAGCATAATGCTTGGGCCATGACAAACTGACGCCGGCTACCATGCTCGCTAGCATCCAGCCTGACCAAGTGCTGTTGGACCCATTACGAGTAATTTCCCGAGGCGAAACTCTCCTGCCGCCTTCATACAGCCAAAATTTGGCCGTCCAACTTGGTTGGCCGGGAGAAAGCGAGTCATTTTGGTTCTTCCTTGGCGCGATGGCGCAATCGACTCCGCAAGCTTTTGAACGAGTCACATGGTATGTCCAAGCCGCATCCAAGTTTGGGTTGATCCCGATGGTTCTGCTTCCCTACTTGTCGCCGGCAAGATTGGAAGAAATTAGACTTAGGGGGGTAAACGGAGTTGACCTGTGCGGCAATGGGTCAGTGACTGTACCAGGTCGATTGCATGTCTATCGAACCGGCCAACCGAACCAGTATCCCGATTCGCGTCCGTTGAATAATCCATACCGCGGGCGGTCGGCGATGGTGGCCCGGATGCTGGTGTCAACCGCTTGCTGGGAATCGCTAAAGGCTCTTCAGGCAGCTGTTGTGGCGGCCGGGTGTGACTTGTCAGTTCCTCAAACGTCCAAAGCAATCCACGCCCTGGTTGAAGAAGAGCAGATCGCAAAAGTCGGCAGGAAGATTGTTCTGAGAAATCTCATGGGTCTATTGGCTGATCTGCAGCGCGAATGGTCTCGGCAACCCACCCCCGTCCGACACGCTCTTCGGTTGCCGGCCGGTACAGACGTCGCTGCGAAATTGTCGGCCGATCCGAAACTCCGATGGGCCGTGACCGGAGAATCGTCGGTCAGCCGCTATACGACATTCACGCAAGGCGGCCCGATCCGAATTGCTGTTTCGGACTGGCAACGCGCCGCCGACTTGCTCAACGGCAGCTCGGAGGCCGTCCCTAACTTTGCCACGGTTGAACTCTGGCAGACCGATGAGGCGGGTTACTTTTTCGCAAATGAGATCGACGAGCGGGGCATGCGGTGGGCCTGCCTGCTGCAAACGTGGCTGGAGTTGCGGGCGGGAGACGCGCGGCAACATGAAGCGGCCGCGGACTTGTATGCCCGCCTATTCAAAGGGCTTGAGCCGTGACCATTCCTGATCCGATGTGGCCGGAGTTCAAAACCCTTTGGGTTGGCTTGCGCCAAGCCGACGGGCAGTTGCTGTTGGCCGGCGGCTACGGGCTGTTTCTCAAACAGGCGTGGCTGACCGCCAACCCCGGCATACCGACCGTTGTCTCCTTGGACCGCTGGCTCGACGTGACGCCCCGCGTCACCAAGGACATCGACTTGGTCGTGAGTCTGGACGTCATCGCCCAAGCCGAAGCCAATAAGCGGATGACCGATGTCTTGGCCCAAAACGGGTACGCCGTGAGCGCGGCGAACCCGCGGTGGCAATTCGAAAAGACGCTCTCGCCCGAACACCGAATCTTGTTGGACCTTCACGCCCCGCGACCGAGTGATGCACATGCCCATCTTTCAGCGGATCGGTCCCGCGTCAAGCACGTTCCCTCGCTGGGCGACGCGGGGATCCATGGCCGGACTAACCCCGAAGCCGTCGGCGGCGACATTCATCCATTCCAGTTTGAACGGGAAGGCGTCTCCGTCGTGGTCCCCAACCCGATCACATGGGCCATGATGAAGTTGACGGCCATGAGCGACCGCTTGGCCCAGACGAGAGAGGCCGACCGGCCCGCCGACCAGCGGGAATGGGAGCGGTTGCAAGCCGTCAAGCACGCCCAAGACGTGTGCCGCGTGGCGGCGATGGTTACGTTGGAGGAACGGGACCGGGCGGAGGAAGTCTTGACGACGCTCCGCGGCGGCGACGCCCACGAAGCGGGCCGAGAAATCTTCGCGCGAACCTTCGCGGACGACCAAGGCGACGGCGTCTTGAGCGTGGCCGACCGTTGGACCGCGGGCGACTTGGACATCATCCGGGCGGTCCTCGGGAGTTGGTTCAGGTGATCGGAACGGGTGGCGTCTCAGCGGTGTCTGACGAGGTGAATGACGACCGTGAAGCTGTCACGAAGAGGAGTTCCGAAGCGGAGCGAATTTTCTACTCGGAAATATCTTGACTGGGCTTGTCACTCCAACCTATTGGCATCAACTCTTCCGACCACGCGATTTCTGACTCAACTTTTCCATCTCCTACGACAGATACGCAGTAGTCGAACCCAATGCGAGCGTTCGGATCAATAAGTTCATTCTTGGGTCTCCTCTCTGCCTTGACCTCGAAATTCGGCATAGCTCCGGCCAAGCCGAGCAAGGTTAAACTTTGTTGGATTATTTGGATTGTATCATCCAAATCAGCCCATGAAACGCTTGGCTCAAATTCGTGCGATACTTCGTTACGGGTAAGACGCGCCTCATGAAGCAGTTTACTGTCCGGAAAAATCCCGAGATCGGCAGCAGTGTTGATCCGGCCGTTGAGGTCGTTTTTGTAGCCATGCGATTTGGGTGAAGAACATCGAGTTGAAAGTGCCTCTTTCAGGCCTGCATCGAGAATTGCCAGTGCTTTCACATGCAGCAATGAAGGAAGCAGCCGATCAAACACTGGATTGGCCGGTGGCAGCCGGACCGTGTGTGATGTTATCCAGAAGTAAGTTCGGTAGTTTTGTGCGAATGCCCGGTCAATGAGGAATAGCCGCCATGCTTCCGTAATGCTCATCATATGCCGCCCTCAACATTCACTTGCCGTCGGGCTCTTGCCCTTATCCGTGGCGAGCGACTGGCTGACAGGTTAAATGACGTCAAAAAAGTCCAAAACCGCTTCCCACAGTTCATCATCGGTCGAGGACCAGACCGGTTTTCTACACCGAAAGTCGATCACGAACGCATGGACTCCCGGCCCTGCTTGGTCCCGCAGCGCTTGGGCGGCGTACTGCGACCCAATCGAAGCCGCGAGTACAGACGCCAAGCCACCCAGACTGAATGAGCCCATAAATCCCATGGACCCCACAGCATTAGCCGCATAATCCAAGAACTGTTTATCACGGACACTTCGACATACCAGACAGAATCCTTGGGTTTGGGCTTCAAATCCAGGGTATATCCTCTCGAACATCCGAAGCCGGTCAAAGAATCGTAAACACTCGGGATGAATCCATATATTGGGCGCGCCACATTTTGGACAGGCAGGAGCTTCTTTGGCAATTTGGCCCAGACATGCAGAGCATGACGTGAGAAGCGATGAGGCCTCAGCCGTCAGTAATGTTGGCGGCCACAAATCGCGATAACGCCCTGCAAAATGCCATCGCCGCTCGCCTTTTTGTTTGATAAAGTGCCGTCGCTTCAACTTGCCTGCGTGTGCCATGGAGCGCAGCATATCCCAACTGACTGCTTCAGTTCGTTCATTGCGAGGTGTGTACAACCACCAGTCACGAGGTGTTCGCGGCTTTTGACTCACCGTACTTTTTCGAACCGGAAGTGGTGGCGGTTTTACAGGTGCCTGCTCATTCGCCAATGCTTGGGCAGATGATTGCGGAGTCGGGATCTGAAGGCGTTGCCCACATTTCTTACATTCTCCCTTTCGCCCGGCATGACTGTCATCGACCGTATAACTCGTTTGACAAATTGGGCAAGCAAATCGAATGGGCATTGGCCGGCCTCCAGGAACATTATCGAGGTTGTCATATGAGCAAATCACTGACCAGCACTACCGCCCCCGGCACTGCCAACGGCGATACGGAGTCGCCGGCCCCAGTGATTGGACGTTGGCGTAGTCGCCGGCTTGGGGGTCGCGGCAGACGAGCAGTTGGCGGCCGTTGATGTCCAGCACCCAATATTCTTGGATGCCGCTGCGGGCGTAGAGGCGCCGCTTCTCGTCCGTGTCGAAGTCGAGCGACGGGTCGGCCACTTCGACCACGAGCGCCGCCGTCGTCGGGTGTCCGGCGCTGCCGCGCGTCGTGCCGGCGATGATCGCGAAGTCCGGCATCGGGTCGAGGTCTTGGCCGAAAACCAGCGGGGACGGCCGCGGACCCGCCAGCCGGCCCCGAAGGCGGCCCGGAGCGCATCCTCCACCAGTTCTAGCGTGAGCGCGTGCGGCGGGTTCATCGCCCCTTCCTCCAGGATGACGCCGTCAATGAGCATCGCCCGGCAACCCTCAAACACGCCGGCGTCGCCGAAGTGGTGGAAATCCGCGCACGTCCAGCGCTTCGGCCGGGGGCCGGCCGTCACGGGCCGCGGGGGTGGAAGTGTCATCGTCGTCACGGCAATCCTCCGGTGGGCGTTCCCCCCCGCTTTATAGCAGAGTCCGGGGCGAGACCAAGTTGTAGGCCGGCCACCCGACGCCTCACAGCGTCGGCTCGCCAAGTCACCGCATCACCTTCTGGCCAACTTCTCTCGACAAAGTCCGCCCGACCGTCATATACTGCACGCTTGTACCGTACCGACAGGGACTCGTCAGCCGGGCGGACATTGACCGCCCGGCCATGCGCGGGAACAGTATAGGTTGCGAACCCCACCCACCTTGACTGAGGGCCGTCCCATGCCGGGCGTCGAAAACTTCCGGTCGCGCGTCGCGGCCGAGCCGAGCACGCAGACGGCCTTCCTCGTCATCGACACCGAGAGCATCCCGGACGGCCGTCTCTTGAAGATGGTCAAGTACGGGGACCAGAACCTCACCGAAGACGAGGCCATCGAAAAGGCCCGCCAAGACGCCCGCGAGACCTCGTACTCCGGGTCCGACTTCATCCCGTACACGTTTCAACTGCCGGTGGCCGTGTGCGTCGCCCGCGTCGGCACGGACTTCGGCCTGCAAGCGGTCGCCGCCCTCGACGCCCCGCTGTACCGCACCAAGGAGATCGTCAAGAAGTTCTGGCTCGGCCTGTCCTTCTACACCCGGTGCAAGTTGGTGACGTTCAACGGCCGGTCGTTCGACTTGCCGCTGTTGGAGATGGCCGCCTTCCGCTACGGCTTCTGCGCCAAGGACTACTTCCACCGCGGCCGCAACCGCTTCAACGGCGACCTCGACCTGATGGACTGGATGTCCAACTACGGCGCCTGCCGCATGAACGGCGGCCTCGACCTGCTGGCGAAACTCCTCGGCAAGCCCGGCAAGATGGACGTGGCCGGCGACCAGGTCTTCGGCATGCACAAGGAAGGCAAGCACCAAGAGATCAACGACTACTGCATGTTCGACACGCTGGACACCTACTTCGTCTTCCTGCGCACGCGCGTCCTCACCGGCGACGTGTCCCCCGAGCAAGAGGCCGAGTTGATCGCCCGCGCCAAGCGCACCCTCGCCGCCCAGACGAAAGACCTGCCCGCCCTGAAGACGTATTTGGATAACTGGACCGACTTCCAGCCGTGGCCGGCTTAAAAGATGACTTGGTGACCGGGTGACAAGGTGACAAAAAGCCGAGCGAGATGAACGACTGCAACGAATATCCGGCCGTCGATCCAGAATTGGACGCCGAACTCGACCGTCGCTTGGCCGCCCACGACGCCGACCCCGGCAACGTCCGCACGTGGGAACAAATCGAGGCCCGGTTGCAAGCGGGCCGGCGAGTCGTGGACAAGGACGCCTCCGAGACCTGCTGAGGGACGGTCATGGCCCGGGAATTCGACGGCCCGTGGAAGGAAGTGCTGGACGTCTACTTCGAGCCGTTCGTCGCCTTCTTCTTCCCAAGTCTGCACGCCCTGATCGACTGGTCCGAGCCGCCGGTGAACCTCGACACGGAGTTGCAGACAATTCTCCGCGAGGGCGAAGTCGGCGCCGGGCGCGTGGATAAGCTCACCCGCGTGAAGTGGCTTGATGGCCGTGAACAGTGGCTTTACATCCACGTCGAAGTGCAAAGCCAACCCGACACCGACCTCGCCCGCCGCATCTTCTCGTACCACACGCGCATTTTCCACCTGTACGACCAACACCCGGTCAACCTCGTCATCCTCGGCGACGACTCCCCGAACTGGCGGCCGGCCGGGTATAATGTCCCACACTTGGACGCCGAGATCCGGCTGCCGTTCTGGGCCGTCAAACTGCTGGACTACGTCGGGCGCTGGGACGAGTTGGAGACGCACCCGAACCCAATGGGCTTGGTCGTCTCGACGCACTTGCGGAGCCTGATGACGGGCAATCAGCCGGGCGACCGGCTGGCGGGCAAGACGCACTTGATGCGGCGGCTGTTGACTCGCGGGGTCGATCCCAAAGCCATTCGGCAGATGTACAAAGTCATCGACTGGTTTCTGGAACTGCCGCCAGCCGAGACGGAGACGTTTAAAGCTGATTTGATGGCAATTGAGCAGGAGTTAAAAGTGGAATACATCACGTCGATCGAACGCAGCGGTATCCGGAAAGGCCGCGAGCAAGGTCTCGTGGAGAGCCGACAGAAGGATCTTACCTTGGCGCTCGTCATCAAGTTCGGTGAACCGGGCCGCCAGTTTGCGGAAGAGTATTTGAAAGACGCCGAGTTGGACTTCTTTGACCGCCTTCACGACGCCCTGTTGGATGTCAACACGCTGGACGAACTGCGCCAGGCCGTTGGCCTCCCCCCCGCCGGCGCCGCGCCATGATCCTCATGCTCGAAGACAACGCCGAGCGGTTGGAGCGGTTCTCGGCCACGCTTCAACTCATCGACCCGTTGATGCCACTCCGCGTTTGGCGCGACGCCCCGCGATGGTGCGCGAAGTTGACCAATACCTTCCCGACTCCGTTCTGATCGCCCTGGACCACGACTTGGAACCCGAGCCGGGCGGGGCCGATCCGGGCGACGGGGTGATGGTCGTGAAGCATCTGGTGGAACAGCCTGTCGTCCGGCCCGTCGTCATTCACTCCAGCAACGGTGATCGCGTGTCGTGGATGGCCGGGGACTTCGATCTGGCCGGCTGGCGACACTGGCGCGTCGCCCCTATTGGAGACGATTGGATTGAATTTGATTGGCGGCGAGTCATCACCAAATTGCTCAAGAGGGCGCGGAAGCGAAAGGAAGAATCGTAATCCACCTTCAGCTCCTTCACTCTTCCTTCGCCCCCCGCAACAGCCTCTTCAATAACTCGTACATCGCCTCCGGGGTGTCTTCGCCTTCGTGCAGCCGGCCGTAGATGTCCTTGTCGTCCACCACTTTTAGGCGGCCTTCGCCGCGGTCGGCGAGTTGGTGGGCCTTCTTCACGTTGCGGTAGCCCAATACGATGTTCGGGCCGTTGAGGTGGACGCTGCCGATCTGCCATCTCGCGGCGAAGAGTTTCACTTCGGACAGGCGCAGCAGCCACTCGGCGGAGTCGGGGACGGGGCCGTAGCGGTCGCGGAGTTCTTGGCGGAAGTCGTCCAGCTTCTTCGGGTCGCGGACGCGCGTCAGCCGGCGGTAGACTTCCATTCGCAGCTTCTGGCCGGGGACGTAGTCGCGCGGCAGGTACGCCTCGACGGGCAGGTCGATGTTCACCTCCAGCGGCGACCGCACGGGCTGCTTCTTCAGCGACCGGACGGCGTTCTCGAGCAACTG
>JAYUGD010000956.1:0-23936 GCA_043767785.1 Zavarzinella sp.
TGAATTTCAATAATTGTAAAAAATAGTTTTATGAATAAACGTTCATTTGTAAAAAACTTTTCAATGCTGGGGCTGGCAGGCATGCCGGGTGTAAACCAGACCCATAACATATCCCCCGCTCTACGTTCAAACCGTCGCGTGCCGCCCCAAGGGAGTGACCCCATGAAGCGTTGCCTCATCGCCATCTTCGCCGCAGGAGCTTGCCTGATGCCGACCCCCGTGACCGCCGCCGACGAAGGGCCGACGAAGGTCGGGACGGTCGAGGGCATCACCGAGTACTCGTACCCGAACGGGCTCCGCGTCCTGCTCTTCCCGGACGACTCCCGCCCGGTCGTGACGGTGAACCTGACGGTCTTCTGCGGCAGCCGGCATGAAGGCTACGGCGAGACGGGCATGGCCCACCTTTTGGAACACATGGTGTTCAAGGGGACGCCGACGTTCCCGCAAGTTCCGAAGGCCCTCGCCGACCACGGGGCCCGGTTCAACGGGACGACGTGGGTGGATCGCACGAATTACTTCGAGACGATGCCCGCGAACAACGACAACTTGGAGTTCGGCATTAAGTTGGAAGCCGACCGCATGGTGAACAGCTTCATCAAGCGGGAAGACTTGCTCTCCGAGATGACGGTGGTGCGGAACGAGTTCGAGGCCGGGGAGAACAGCCCGGAGCGCATCCTAAGCCAGCGGATGATGGCCTCCGCTTACGAGTGGCACAACTACGGCAAGTCCACCATCGGCAACCGGACGGACATCGAGCGGGTGCCGGTGGATAACTTAAAGGACTTCTACACGCGCTTCTACCAGCCGGACAACGCCATGCTCGTCGTGGCCGGCAAGTTCGACGAGAAGAAGGCCTTGGAGTTCACGACCAAGTACTTCGGCGCCCTGAAGAAGCCGGCGCGGAAGCTGACAAACACATACACCGAGGAGCCGGCCCAGGACGGCGAGCGCCAAGTGTCGCTGCGGCGCGTGGGGACGGTCGGGGCCGTCGGCGTCGTGTACCACGTCCCGGCCGGGGCCGCCGACGACTACGCGGCCGTGCAGGTCTTGGAAGACTGCCTGACCAGCGAGCCGGCCGGCCGGCTGTTCAAGGCGCTGGTAGAGACCAAGAAGGCGACCAGCCTGAGCGGCAGCACTTACGGCTGGCACGACCCGGGCGTGATCGAAATCACCGCGAAGGTGGAGAACCCCAAGGAGATCGACTCGGCCCGCGACGCCCTGATCCAGGCCACCGAATCTTTGGCCGAGAAGCCGCTGACGGACGAGGAAGTGAACCGTTCGAAGCAGCGGTTCGCCAAGTTCAACGAGCAATTGTTGGCCTCCTCGGACCGCTTCGCCGTCCAACTCAGCGAGTGGGCCGGGGCCGGGGACTGGCGGCTGTATTTCCTGCACCGCGACCGGCTGGAGAAGGTGACGGCCGCCGACGTGAACAAGGCCGCCGCCAAGTATTTGACGCGCAACAACCGCACGGTCGGCGTGTACTACCCGGCCGAGAAAGCCGAGCGGGCGACGATCCCCGAGACGCCGAACGTCGCCAAGTTGCTCGACGGGTACAAGGGCCGGGCGGTCGTCGCCTCCGGGGAGGCGTTCGACCCGTCGCCGGTGAACATCGAGAAGCGCGTCGTCCGCGGGGAAATCGGGCCGTTGAAGACGGCGTTCCTGGCCAAGAAGACCCGCGGCGGCATGGCCGACATCCGCTTGAACATCCGCTTCGGCAACGAGGAGAGCCTGTACGGGCTGTTCTTCGCCGCCGACGCCCTCGGGGACTTGATGCCGCGGGGCACGTCGAAGCACACCCGGCAACAGATCGCGGACGAATTCGACAAGCTCGGGGCGCGCGTCTCCTTCAACGGGAGCATCGGCGTGCTGAACGTATCGATCAAGGCGAAGAAAGAGAACTTGGCCGCGACGTTGAAAATGGTGGCCGAAATTCTGCGCGACCCGTCGCTGCCGGAGTCCGAGTTCGCCATCCTGAAGAACGAGAAACTGGAGCAGCTCAACACGCAGAAGACGGACCCGATTCAGTTGGCGCAACGGGCGTTGCAGCGCAAGCTGACGCCGTTCCCGAAGGAGAACATCCGCTATGTGCCGACGATTGAAGAGTCCATCGAGCGCGTGAAGGCGACGACGCTGGAAAAGGTCAAAGACCTGTACGCCAAGCAAGTGGCCCCGCAGGCCGGGGAGCTGGTGGCCGTGGGCGACTTTGACCCGGCGGTCGTGACGGAAGTATTTACCGGCGTCGTGACCGGCTGGAAGTCGGCCGTGCCGTACAAGCGGGTTGACCGGCCGGCGAAGACCCTCGATGTGGGCGGCACGGAAGTCATCAACACGCCGGACAAGGCGAACGCCGTTTACTTCGCCGGCATTGCCCTGCCGATGACGGACACTGACCCGGATTACGCGGCCATGCAGATCGGCAATTACCTGCTGGGTGGGGCGCCGTTGGCCTCCCGCCTCAGCAACCGCGTCCGCGGCGAAAAGGGCCTGTCCTACGGCGTCGGCTCCGGCTTCAACGCCGACGCCAAGGACGCGGCGGCGATGGTGTACGTGTACGCCATCACCAACCCGGTGAACATGCAAAAGGTCGATGCGCTCATCACGGAAGAAGTGGCCAAGTTCCTCAAGGAGGGCGCGAGCTTGGAGGAACTGGAGGCCGGCCGGAAGGGCTACGTCGATTCGCTCAAAGTGTCACGGTCCGAAGACGGGACGCTGGCCGCGCAACTCGCGAGCGGCCTGTTCAACGGCCGGACGTTCGACTACTACACGAACCTGGAGAAGAAGATCGACACCCTGACGCCGGCCGAGATTCAGAAGGCGTACCAGAAAGTCTTGGACCCGAAGAAGCTGACGATCATTCAAGCCGGGGACTTCCAGAAGAAGTAAGTGACCGCCAAGCCCACGGACACCAAGCCCGCGGACACAAAGCCCACGGACGGCCGTCCGTGGGCTTCGCCCCTCTTTCACCTCACCCCGCCTCATGTCCCAACCGCCCCCGCTGCCGCCGCGCCGTCGCCCGCCGAAGCCGCCGGAAGAGAAAGTCCGCTTCGTCAGCCGGTTCACCAACGCCTTGCTGGCGTGGGAAATCCTGCGGGCCGGCCGGCGCACGGGGCAACTGGCCCTCGCCCGCACCGTGTTGGGGGGCTGCCTGCTCGCGGCCATGTGGGCGCTGTGGAGTTCGCGGTTCGGCGAGTCGCACTCTTTTACCGGGTCGGCGACAGAGATCCAGAAGGAACTCGCGAAGTTCGCCGAGTCGTTCGCCCTGACGTTCTTCGTCGTACAGGGCATCGCGGTGTTGTTGCTGACCCCGGTGTTCGTGGCCGGGGCCATCTTCGAGGAGCGCGAGACGCGGTCTGGTGAAATCCTGCTGACCACACGGCTGACCCGCCGCGAGGTGTACGTCGGCAAGGTTGGCGCCCGCATCGTGCAGGTGCTGCTCGTCGTGGCGGCGGGGCTGCCGATCCTTTTTCTCACGCAACTGTGGGGCGGCGTGTCCGCGGGGATCATCGTGGTGTGCTACGCCGCCGTGTGCGTCAGCGCCGTCGGGGCGGGGACGATCACGGCGGCCGTCAGCGCCTACGCGGAGACGATGCGCGCGGCCGTCCTGCGCAGCTACCTGTGGATTGCCCTGCTCGACGGCGCGCTCTTCCCGGCGTCGCCGTTCCTCATCATCATGATGTCCGCCGCCCATTGGATCGCCGGGGCGGTCGGTTTCGTGTGGTACTTGCCATTGCAAGCGGCCATCGTCGGCGTGAGCTATGGCATCGGCCAACGCTGGCTGCGGCTCGCCATGCTGCGCCAGAAGAAGCGGCTGGACGAGGGGGAGCGCGCCCCGCCGCCGCTGCCGGGCCAGCGCCGGCCGAAAAATGCGACGCTCGCGGACACCGACTCCCCGCTCTTGTGGAAGGAACTCCAGACCACCGGCCGCGTGACGTTCCGCGAAGTGGCCCGCAACTTCTTCCGCGCGTCCGACCGGCCGCCGGCCTTCGAGCGGTTGGAGGTCATGGGCGCGTGGCGGTGGCTGATGGTCTCGACGCACGGGGCGGCCATGTTCTTCCGCATCTGCCTATTGGTCGTCGGCCTTTTCTTCGTCACGCTCGTCAACGCTCATCAAATTTCCCCGGCCGCGACGCTCCGCATTCTCGGTGGACTCGTCATCCTTTGGATGATCGCGGCGGTCGGGCTGACGGCCGCGAGCGGCATCGCCAAGGAGCGCCAGAAGCACACGCTGATCGACCTGTTGATGCTCCCCGGCCCGCGCCGCGACATCCTCGCCGCGAAGCTGCTCGGCAGTTTGGCCCACGGCATCTTTCCGCTTGGCGTGCTAGGGGGACTACTTTTCCTCGCCCTGATCGCCGGCGGCATTTCCCCCTTAGCCCTTCCGTTGGCCCTCCTGGCCCCGGTCGCGTTCGGCCTGTTGGCCGGGACGTATGGCATCTGGCTGTCGGCCCAGTGCCGGACCATCGTGCAGTCGAACGTGTTATTCATCGGCTGCGTGGCGGCTTTGGTGCTCGGGACGTACTTGCTGGCCGGAGCGAACACGCACTGGGCGCTGCCCCCCGGCGCGGCCCTGGTGTCAGAATACCCCGATTGGAGCCGGGCGGTCAACCCGTTGCTGACGTGGGGCCGGCTGGTTTTCCGGCACGACGGGGAAATGAATCAGTATTGTTGGGGCACGGGTCATTCGGCCGTCCCGTTCTCTTGGGACACGTATTTGGCCGCCTTCGGAGGCGTTGGCTTGGCACTGCTCTTAGCCGCTACGTTCTGGGGGTTGGCCGTCCGACGGTTCGAGCGCGAGGGGCGCGCCTGACGGTCACGTCCCTTT
Source organism: Zavarzinella sp. (assembly GCA_043767785.1). Classification (GTDB taxonomy): domain Bacteria; phylum Planctomycetota; class Planctomycetia; order Gemmatales; family Gemmataceae; genus Zavarzinella. Next base: position 4,823 of record JAYUGD010000956.1, read on the forward strand.
CTTCTTCGGCGGCGGGGCCGGGTCGGCGGTGACGGCGACCCAAAGGTATTCCGTCGTCGCGGGAGTCAACTCCGGGACGGTGGCCCGCACCGGCCGCGAGAGGTCGGGCATGGCGACCGTCTTCAAGAGCAGTCGAAACGGGCCGGACTTCGCCGTCGGCTCCGCGGCGATTTGAAACGTGAGCGACTTGCCGTCACCTTTGCCCTTGGGGGGGATTGCCTTCAGCGTGATACCGGCGGGCAAGCCTTCCGCCTCCGCGAACAGTTCGCCGGAGAACCCGTCCTTGCGGGCGACCGTGACGGTCACATCGGCCGTGGCGCCGGGCTTGACTGAAATACGGTCGGTCGCGACGGTCGCCTCAAAGTCCGGCGTCGGCGGCCGGACGCGGAGCAAATAGGCGGATCGAAGACCGAACGCCCCGAACTGGTCCCGCACTTCTACGGTAAACGGGCCGTCCGCGTCCGGGGTGAATCGCAGTTCGCTGTCCGTGTTGATCTGCGGCGGGGCGGCTTGGGCGATCTCCATACCCGTCGGTTTGCGAACGCGAATCATCGGCGTCACGGCCAAGCCGAGTTGCCGGGATTGGACCGATACGTGCAGCGGCTGACCCTTCTTGCCCTCAATGGCGTGTGAGTGGATTTCGTCTTCTTTTGTGAACTGCCGGGTGAACGTTGTCAGTTCCGACACGATGCGCACGGGCACGGCGATTGGCAACCGCGGATCGTCGGCCCAACCGTCGGTGACGGCGAGTTCGCCGACGTCCGCGGGGATGTTCCACCCGGCGATGTTCACCCGGCCGGGGTTGGTCTGCGAAACGGCCAGCGGAACCGGGTGATCGGGAAAAAATCCCGTTGTCACTGTCAGCCGGTAGATGTAGGTGTCGTTGCCGGAAAGCCGAATGCTTGAGTCCGCGACGGCCGGGAAGCCGAACACGCGCACGAGGTATTCGCCGTCCTTGGGGACTGAGAAGGAAACCTGCGGGTCCAAGCCGTGCGTGTCGTGGTCTTGGGCGAGGACGAAGCCGTCGGCCGAGAGGACTTGGACCACCGTGTCCACGGGCGAGGCCAACACCTCGTTGGCCGTTACGGAGGCGACCAGCGTTTGACCTTTCTTCGCCGTCACCCGAAATGTGTCCACGTCCCCGTTCTTATCCAGCCGACCGTTGATCGCCGCGTTCCCAGTGATCGGCTGGGCTTTGGCGACCTCGTCGTTCGGCTCCTTCTCGGCCACTTCCGGCAGCCGACCCAGGAGGAACGGCCGGGGGGCCGAGGCCCCGTCCGCGTCGTGCAGGCGTATCCAAACGGGCTTGGGCGTTACGCCGGCCGGGATGTTGACCGTGAACTTGCCCTTATCCTTGAGGGGGGTGATTTCGATTTTGGGGTCGGAACACCAACCGCTCACGGGCCACTTTGGAAAAGCGCCGCCGGCCGTGACTTCGACCGTCGTGCCGATTTGGCCCCCGGACGGGTTGAGATACGTGACGGTCGGCGGGGCCGCGAAGCTGACCAGCGGGCCGGCGAGCAACGACAAAAGAGAGAATCGCATTTGGGCGGTCAACCCATCAGTTCCTTGATCGGCGTCGGGTCGCTGACCAAATGCATGGCCGACTGCTGGGGGCGTAGAGAATCTTGCCGGGGTCGATGCCGAGTTTCGCGTAGATGGTCGAAGCGAAGTTCTCCGGGCTGAGGACGCGGTCCACGGCCGCGAAGCCCTTGGCGTCCGTCGCCCCGACGACTTGGCCGCCGGGGGTGCCGCCGCCGGCCATCAGCACGCTCATGGCGTTCGACCAGTGGTCCCGCCCGGAATCCTTGTTGATCTGCGGGGTCCGGCCGAACTCCCCGAGGGCGATCACCAGTGTCGTCTCCAACAGGCCGCGTTGCCGCAGGTCGTCGATGAGGGTGGCCACCGTCTGGTCCCACGTCGGGAGCCGCTTTTTCAACGTCTCAAAGAGTTTCGTGTGGTGGTCCCACCCGCCGTCGTTAAGTGTGATGAACGGCACGCCCGCCTCGACCAACCGCCGGGCCAGGAGCGCCCGCTGGCCGAGTGGGTTGCGGCCGTAGGTGTCCCGCACGCGGTCGGTCTCGCGCTTGATGTCGAAAGCGGCCTGCGCCTCCTTGGACTGCATCAGGTCGTAGGCTTGCCGGTAGTGTTGATCGAGGCCCATCGCCGGGTCGGCGACTGATTCGTCCAGATACCGCTTGAAGGTGTCCACCTCGGCCCGGATGTCCGACCGGCCGGCGAACCGCTCGCCGGAGAGGCCGCGGGGCAGGGCCACGTCGCGCACGCGGAAGTCGGCGCCGTTGGGGTTGTCCGGGACGACGAACGGGGCGTACTTGGCCCCCAGGAAATTCGGCCCGCCGGAGCGCGTCATGTCCGGGATGCTGAAGTACGCGGGCAGCCCGGCGGGGGCGCCGACTTCGGCCGCCGTCACGGACCCGAGCGACGGGTGGTAGCTCACGAACGCCCCGCACCCGACCGGGATCCGCGGCGGGGCGCCGGTCATCATGTAGTGGTTGCCGGCCCCGTGATTTCCTTGGTCATGCCGGATCGAGCGGACGACCGCGAGCTGGTCGCCGATGGCCCCGAGCTTCGTCAGGTGTTCGGCGAACTGCATCCCCGCGACTTTGGTGTTCACGGCCTTGAACTCGCCGCGGAACTCAACGGGGGCGGCCGGCTTCGGGTCGAAGGTCTCGTAGTGCGACGGCCCGCCGTCCATCCAGATCAGGATGCAACTCTTGGCCTGCCGGGGCGGGCCAGAACTTTCCTTGGCTGTCGCCCGCGACCGCAGCGCGGACACGAGGCCGCCGCCCAGCAGCGAGCCAAGCCCGAGTTGCAGGCAGTTGCGGCGGGAGACGCCTTCGCAGTTCGTCCGGCGGGTCATGTCTCGTTCCTCCCAGTCAATTATTGAACACGAATTCGGGCGTGTTCAACAGCGCCCACATCAAGTCTTCGGTGGCCGTCCGGCGGTTGGCGTCCGACATTTCAAACCGGGCGATGGCCTTCGCCCGCTCGACTTCGGTCGGCATCCGCCCGTAGATCGCCAAGTACAGTTCGTTCACAATTTCACCGGGCGACGCCTTGCCCGCGGCCAGTTTGGCCGCCCGCCCGTCGTCGGCGGTGATCTTTTGGTGCAGGGCCGGCGAGTTCATCAGGTGCAAGCTTTGCACGACGCTGGTGTCGGTCGTCCGCTCGCACGGCGGGTCCTGGTTCGGGTCCGGCCGGCCGAAACTGTCGAGGAACAGCGAGTTCATGCGCACGGTCCACGCCTGCATCGCCCGTGTGCCCGGCGGCATGCCGTCGAAGCGCTCGTTCACTCCGGTGATGTCGCTCGCGGCGTCCAGCAACACCTCGGCCCGCAACCGTTGCCGGTAGTGCCGGGAGTAGTTGCGTTGATCTCCGCCGTTGGTCTCGTTGGGGACAGTCGAGAGGGCGTAGGCGTGCGAGGTCACGATGGTGCGCATCAGTTTTTTCAGGTCATGCCCGTTCTTGCGGAAGTCCGCGGCCAAGGCGTCCAGCAGCGGCCCGTTGCTCGGCGGGTTGGTCGCCCGTAAATCGTCCACGGGATCGACGATGCCGCGGCCCATGAAGTCGGCCCACACGCGGTTGACGATCACCTTGGCGAAGTACGGGTTCTCCGGGGCCGTCACCCACTTGGCGAACACCTGCCTGGGGTCGTCGTCCGCGGCCACGGGGGCCGAGCCGAACAGCGGCTTCGGGGCCATCGCCTTCCCGGTCAACGGGTGTTTGACATCTCGCACGCCGCCGAGGACGATCACTTCCTCGCCGCCGGAAATCGGCGGGGAGATGCCGTTCCCCTGGTGGCCGAGCCGGCCGAAGAAGGCGGCCATTGAGTAGAAGTCGTTCTGGCCCCAAATCTCGAACGGGTGGTGGTGGCACCTCGCGCAGTCGAGCCGCACACCCAGAAAAAGTTGGCTCATCATCGTGGTCAGTTCGTCCGGCTCGCGGCGATCGCGGAAGACGACGGCCGCCCCGTTGCGGAAGGTACTCCCGCGAGCGGTCAGCAACTCGCGGACGAACACATCGTAAGGCTTGTTTTGCCGGAAGGACTCGCGCAGCCACGCATCGAGGTTGAAGACTGCTTTGATGCCGACGCGGTACGGGTTCGGCCGCAGCAGGTCGGCCCACTTATTCGCCCACCAGTCGGCGTACTCGGGCCGGTCCAGCAAGTGGTCGATCAGTGTCGTACGCTTGTCCGCGACCGGGTTCGCCAAGTACGCCCGCGTTTCTTCGGGTGTGGGCAGCCGGCCAATGATGTCGAGATAAACGCGGCGGTGGAACGTGGCCTCGTCGGCTGGAGCAGAAGGTTTCAGGTTGAGCCGCTGCAACTTGTCCCACACATGGCCGTCAATGAAGTTGTTCCGCGGGAGCTTGGCGTACAACTCGGCGGGTGTGGCTTCCGGCCGGGGCACCAGCACGTTGCACACGGCAAACTTCTCGGTGTACCGCGCCATGATGGCCGCTTCACCGGGAAGTGGTCCGGAACGGATCAGTCCATTCGCATTCACACCGGCGTAGACGGCGTCGTTCGACTGAAACGTGCTTAGGTGCGTCACGTCTTCCTTCGTGCCATCCGAGTACGTTGCCGTCACCCGCAGTTGCCGATCCTGCCGGAATGCCATCGACACGTCACTCGGCTCAAGGGTGATGCGTTCGACCATCGGCGTTCCGGCCGGCGTCCGCGGGGTTCCGGCCGTCACCCACCGCAGGAGCTTTTGATATTCGGGGCTGTCGGCGGCGATTTTCTTCCCGCCGCCGTGCGGGACTTGGCCGGAGGCTTTGCGAAGAAACAAGCTGCTCTCCGGGGCGGCGGGGAACAGTCGTCGCCCCTTGGCCTCAGCGGTGATCGCGGCAAAGTCGAAGTCGCTGTCGTAGCCCAACAGGGAAAGGGCAAACCCGTTCTGCCCGCGGGCCTTGCCGTGGCACGGGCCGGAGTTGCAGCCGTACCGCATGAGGATGGGTTGCACGTCCCGCTCGAACGTAACGGTCGGCGCGGCGGCCGGCGTCGGTTCCGCGAACAGAAACGAAGCGGGAAGACAGGTCAAAATGGCGGTCAACAGAAAACGCATGGAGGCGTGGCGGTGTGGCGGGAGGGAATGACGGAATCAAAACCCTTCCTGACATCATAAGTGATCGGCCGGGCGATTGCACGCCCTTCTTTTCTTCCTCGATAATTTCCGGCGGCGGCCTGTTCGCCCGAATGGGAAATGGGCGGCTTGGCCGTAAGATGACTCACGCGGCCGGCCATATTTTTCGACGACTCGACGGGGAAGCGCGGCATGTCCAGTAACAAGATGCGGGTGTTCAGCGGCCGGGCCAACGCCCCCTTGGCCGAAAAGATCGCCCGCCTCGTCGACGGCGGCCTCGGCAACATGAAGGTGGAGAGCTTCCCCGACAGCGAAACGTCCGTCCGCATCGAGGAGGACGTGCGCGGCCGGGACGTGTTCATCGTCCAGTCCACCTGCACGCCGGTCAACGAGAACTTGCTGGAGCTTCTCGTCATCCTCGACGCCTTCAAGCGGTCCAGCCCGTACCGCATCACCGTCGTCATGCCGTACTACGGCTACGCCCGCCAAGACCGCAAGGACCAGGGCCGCGTCCCCATCTCGGCCAAGCTCGTCGCCAACTTGTTGGTGGCCGCCGGCGCCCACCGTGTGCTGACGCTCGACTTGCACGCCCCGCAGATCCAAGGCTTCTTCGACATCCCGGTGGACCACTTGATCGCCGCCCCCATTTTCATCAAGCACATCCGCAAGATGGGCCTGAACATGAACGACGTAGTCTTCCTCAGCCCGGACGAGGGGCGGGTGAAGGCCACGCTGCTCTACCAAAAGCGGCTGGGCGGGGAACTGGCCATCGTGGACAAGCGGCGCACCACCGCGACGAAAGTCGAACAGGCGAACCTGATCGGCGCCAGCCTCAAGGGGAAAATTACCATCATGGTCGATGACATGATCTCCACGGCCGGTAGCATCACCGGGGCCGCCAAGATCGCCGAGGCCAACGGGGCGAAGGAAATTCACGTCTTCTCCACCCACGGCATCTTGTGCGGCAACGCCATCGCCAACCTCAAGAATTCGCCGGTGAAGAGCGTCGTCATCACCGATTCGATCCCGCTGACGCCCGAGAAGGCCATCGACAAAATCCAAGTCCTCAGTGTCGATCAACTCTTGGCGGACGCGATTGTCCGCATCCACGAGAACGAGTCCGTCAGCAAACTCTTCGAATGACGAGGGGCGGGCGGCCATCACTTCCCGACAGCGGCGGCTGTTTTTCGTGTCGAGACTGGGAATTCTGGGTAAAATGTCTCGATCAATCATCCCGTGCGGATTGTTCGCCGTCGCTTCCTGACGGTTCGTCGTGTAAATTCGCCTGAGACGGTCGGTTGGAAGCTAAGGATTAAGCACGGAAGACCGCCGGCGGCCGGCGGGGCTGAGAAGGCGAAACAGACGGAGCGAGTTTTCAGGGACATGAATTACTCACTGGCGACCATCTGGCACGAGCGACCGCGCTACCTCCCCGGCATCGGGGCGGTGGCGTTCTCGGCCGTGCTGATCGCGCTCCAGTGCGGCCTCCTGCTCGGCCTGTTCAAAATCACCAGCATCCCCGTGGACCACACGCGGGCCGATGTCTGGGTGGGGTCGCCCGAAGTTTTGAGCGTGGACTTGGGCCGGCCGATCCCGCTGTCCCAGATTTCCCGCGTCGCCGGCGACCCGCGCGTGGCGTCCGTCGAACATTACTACCAGTCGTTCGCGTCGTGGATCAAGCCGGACGGGGCCTCCGAGTTGTGCATCTTAATCGGGTCCAGTTTGGAAGATGACAGTCTCGGGGCGATCTCCGAACTGACGCCCGAATTGCGACTGGCCCTGACGGAGCCGTTTTCCGTCGTCGTGGACCGGGCCGAGATGGACCGGCTCGGCGTCAAAATCGGCGACTACGCCGAGATCAGCAAGCACCGCGTCCACATCGTCGGCGAGACGACGGGCCTGAAAAGTTTGGCCGGGGCTTATGTGTTCTGTTCCCGGCCCACGGCCGCCACCGTCCTCCGGGGCGTGATCCCCAAGGAGCACGCGACGTACTTGCTGATACGGTGCCACAATCCGGACGACGCCCCCGGGCTGTCCGCCGACTTGAACGAGGAGTTTAAGGACCGCCACGACATGTCCGTGTTCTCCGCGGACCAGTTCTCCCTGCGGTCCCGGCTGCACTGGCTTATCAAGACCAAAGCCGGCATCGCCCTCGGGTACACGGCCCTGCTCGGCCTGCTCGTCGGGGCGGTCGTCACCAGCCAAACGCTGTACGCGGCCACGGTGGCCTCGGCGAAGGAGTTCGCCATCCTCTTGGCGATGGGTATTCCGCGCTGGCGGCTCACCATGACCGTCTTGATCCAGACGTTTTGGATCGGCCTGTTCGGCGTGATCTTCGCCTACCCGTGTGTGTTGGCGCTGGCGTGGGCGGGCAAGTTGCTCAACGTGTTCATTCCGTTGCCGTGGCAATTGTTGGCCGGGGCGGGCGTCATTACGCTCGTCATGGCCATGTTCGCCGGGTTGATTGCCCTCCGGTCCGTGCGTACCATCGAGCCGATGAGTTTGCTCCGCTGAGGCGGGCGGCCGGCGGTTTCCCCTGTGGGAGTTCTGATGACCGTGCCTGACGACGACGTGACCCTCCGCGGCATCTCCCTGTCCCGGGCCTTCACCGATGGCGGCAAGGTCCGGAACGTGGTCGATGACGTGAGCATTGACTTGCACCGCGGACAAGTGGCGCTCCTCATGGGGCCGAGCGGGTCCGGAAAGTCCACGCTATTGGCCGTCATGTCCGGGCTGTTGAAGCCGGACGCCGGCAAGGTGATCGCCCGCGAGGACGGCCGCGACGTGGACGTGTGGAAGCTCTCCCCCCGCCAGCGCGAGCAGTTCCGCCTGCGGAACTGCGGGTTCATCTTCCAAGGGTACAACTTGTTCCCGGCGCTCACGGCCCGGCAACAGCTTGAGATCATCCTGCGGTGGGGCAATTCCGTCCCCGGCAAGGAAGCCCGCAAGCGGGCCGACGAGATGCTGAAACTGCTCGGCCTCGCCGGCAAGGAAAACAAGAAGCCGTCCCAACTGTCCGGCGGCGAGAAGCAGCGGGTGGCGATCGGCCGGGCGCTCATCAAGCGGCCGCGCTTCTGTTTCGCGGACGAGCCGACCAGCGCCCTCGACTGGGGGAGCGGGCAAGTGGTGATCGACCTGCTCCAGCAGGCCTCCCACGAGTACGACTCCACGATCATCGTCGTCTCCCACGACCACCGCTTGCTCGAACACGTTGACGTCTCGTACCACTTGGAAGACGGCCGCATGTCGGAGTCCGACATCCCGACGCACCCGGAACCGTGGAGGAGCCACTCATGAAACGCCGCATCCTGACCGTTGCCTACTCGGTCGGCGCCGTCGCCCTCATCGTGGGATTCCTCACCGCCGCCAAGGAAGTCGCGGACAAGGGGGCGCCCGCGCCCGCCCCGGAACCGGCGCGCCCGTCGAACGGGAAAAAGATGGTGTTAATCGGCTACGCGGACAACTTGGATGCCATTGTCCGAATCTACCCGGACAACTTCCCGCAGCCGTGCAAAGTGACGAAAGTCTTGATCGCCGAGGGGGACACCGTCCGCGCCGGGCAACCGCTCCTCGAACTCGACGACCGCTACGTCCAACTCAAGATCGCGGAGGCCGTGACCGGCGTCGAGGCGGCCAAGCAGGAGAAGGTGAAGGCTGAGGCGGCGGTCAAGGGGCAGGAACCGCAGGTGAACGCCGCCAACAATGAGTTGTCGTCCAAGACTGAAGAATTGAACGCAAAGAAAGTGACCCTCGAAGAAGAGAAGCGGGCGGCCGGCCTCATGAACATGACGGCGGCCATCAAGGCCGCACTCGACACGGCCGAGGCGAACGTCAAGGCCGCCGAGTTCATGCTCGAAGCGTCCCGCTGGAAGGTGAAAGGGCTAAAGGACCACAACCCCAAATACCTCGTGGACTTGGCCGAGGCCGGCGTGAAGGCGGCCGAGAATAAGTTGGACCAGGCCAAGTACGCCGCCGAGCAGTACTTTTGCAAGGCGCCGGCCGACGGGCGGATTATCCGCAGTTTCGCCTCGGAGGGGATGATGTTCGGCCCGGCCACCCGCGAACCCGCCTTCTGGTTCATCAAGAACACGCCCCTGATCCTCCGGTGCGAAGTGAACCAAGAGTTCGCCCGCCGCGTCGCCAAGGGCACCGCCGGCCGCATTGAGGACGACGCCGACCCGACGCTGGCGTGGAAGGGAAAGGTTGTGCGGATCAGCGACCAGTACTTGGCCAAGCGGGCTGGCGGCGGGAACGGGGCCGTCCTGTTCCAAGCGTCCGACGACCGCATCTTGGAGTGCATCGTCTCCATCGACCTCGGCCCGAACGACACGCCGCCGCGGTACGGGCAAAAGTTGCGCGTGACGCTGGGGGAGTAGGCGGTCAACAGTCCGCCAACTCCCGGTCCGGCACCGCGCCGAAGGCGATGCGCGTCGTCACAGCGTCCTTGAGGCCGAACATCCCGCCGAAGTGGACCGCGTACTTGCCGAAGAGGGTGTTCGCCTCGTCCATCGCCTTCGACAACTCTTCCAGCCGTTCGTCGGTGTCGAACAGGGACTTCGTTACGTTTGCTTCTTGCACCAAGTCCCCAAGAACCAGCCCGACTTTCTTGGGCGTTCCCGTCGCCCGGTCTTCCCATATGTCCGTGATGTAACGGAGGAGCGTCAGCGTGTCCCGGCAAGCCGGGATGCGGTGGCCGTCGCCCCAGCGGGTCTTCTCCTCGTAAGAGACCGACACACTCACGGACCCGGCGTAATAGCCGACATGCCGCAGGCGGGCGGCGGCCTTGTGCGTCAGCCGGACGAGGATCGCGCGGGCGGCCCGGTGGTTGCGCTCGGCCGGGCTTAACACTTTCGAGTGCCCGAGGGACCGCGTGCGGGTCGGCGAGTCCGGCACGTCTTCGCCGCGCAGGCGGTGGAACCACATGCCGCCGAGGAGTTTGCTGCCCCAGACGCGGGCCAAGTCCTTTTCCCGCAGCCCGGTGAACTGCTCCACGGTTGCGATGCCGGCGTTGTTCAGCCGCCGCTCCATGCGCGGGCCGACGCCGGGGAAATCTCGCAGCGCCAACCCGTGCAACCGACCCGGAAGGTCTTCCTTGCGGATGACCGTCAGGCCGTCGGGCTTCTGCATGTCCGAGGCCACCTTGGCCAAGAGTCGATTAGGGGCGAGGCCGACCGAGCAACTCATCCACTCGCCGGCTTGTTCAAAGATCGCCCGCTTGACGGCCTTCGCCACCGCCGTCCCCGTGGTCACGGTCGCGTGGTCCCCCCAGAGGCGGCACACCATTTCGTCCACGGACAGCACGGCCGACACCGGCAACACGGACGCGACCGCGTCCACGATTTTGTGATGCATGTCGATGTATGCGTGCGACTTCACCGAGATCACCACAAGACCGGGGCACAAGCGGCGGGCGTCGCTGATCCGCGTGCCGGTCTTGATGCCGAACTTTTTCGTCTCCCGGCTCGCGGAGATGCAGCATGTACTGTCCGAATCCACCGGGGCGACGACGACGGGCCGCCCCCGCAGGGCCGGGTTGAGTTGCTGCTCGACAGAGGCGAAATAACTGTTCATGTCGATGAACAAATACTTGACGGACATAGCCATGCCCCCGAGCTAGGTGGAACGGGTCGAGTGGCATCCTGACGAAAGATCCTGTGCCCAAGGGGAATATGGCGAGAGAAGTGATGTGTAAATATGTTCAGTAAAGAATTGGGGCGAGAATCACGGGCGTGTGCCGTCTCGCAAGCGGCGTAACCCGCACAAGTGTTACGAAACCACTTGGCGACGAGGCCGGACGAGTCGGCGGGCAACCAAGCCAAGGATGACCAACCAACAACTGATCGGAAGCCAATCACCGACGACCGAGTAAGGGGAGAACTGAGTGCCGATGGGCACGCGGCCCCGGACGATGGCCGTCAGCTTTTTGGAGTCGCCCCACGAAGAACTCGGCAGGGCGACGACGCGGCCGGCCGGGTCGATGATCGCCGAGATGCCCATGTTCACGGAGCGGACGACGGACCGGCGCGCCTCCACCGCCCGGAAGCGGGAAATGGCCAAGTGCTGTTCGTGTTCCTCGGTCCCGTCGAACCAGCCGTCGTTGGAAATGTTCACCAAGAAGTTGACCGGCTCCGGGCCGGTGACGTACCGCCGGGCCAGCGCGGGGTCCGAATCCTCGTAACAAATCAGGCACCCGAAGGTGTACGACCCCGACGCGACCTGCAGCGAAAACTTCGTGAACCGTTGCCCCGGCCGGCAACTGTAGTCCCCCTCGTAGGGCGTGAAGGCCGACAGGAACGGCAATGTTTCGCGGAAGGGGACATACTCGCCAAACGGAACCAAGTGAATCTTGTCATACGTCCCCTTCGGTGTTCCGGTGGCGTCAACGAAAACGGCCGAGTTGTACCGCCACGTCCTCTGCGGGGATTCCCATTCCTCACGGTTCACGCCGTAGAGTATCGCCACCGGCCAGCGGGCGGCACCTTCCTCCGCGAGCAGGTGATTTTCGTTGACATTTCTCCGTACCGCCGAGGGGACATTGCTGACATCGACGCCGGGGCCGAGATCACACCAAACATACGCCAGAGCCGTTTCCGGCCAAACGACGAACTCGGGCGTCGGCCGGCCGCGGACGGCTTCGTCGCAAAGGTTGATGAAGTGCGTTTTCATGTCTCGGCCGTGTTGGTTCTTCACGTCTTGCGGCAGATTCCCTTGGATCAAGGCGATTTCCGGGCCGTCCGCGAACGGCGCGTGACTAAGGCGCCAGTAACCGTAGGCGAGGCCGCCGACGAGCAGGGAAACGGCCACGGCCGGTCCGACTCGACTCGGGGCCGCCGGGCGTTCGGCGATTCGGAACGTCCGCAGAAACGGCGCGACTCGTAACCCGAGCGTGAAGAGGACACCGTTCACGACGACGACGACGAATGTGATGCCGTAGACGCCCGTCACGTCCGCGAGTTGGATCAGCGGCAGGAAGTCGTGCTGGGAGTGCCCAATGAAGTACCAACCGAAGCCGATGGGCCGCCACAAGCCCAACGGCTCCAGCCAAGTGTAGCCCGACGGGAAGTGGCACTTGGCGTAGTCCACGGCGACGAGGGCGACCGCCCCGGCCAGCCAAACAGGAAAACCGGCCCGCGACAGACGGCGGGCGATGAAGAGCGCCGCGAGTGAGGCCAACGCGCAGAAGAGGGCCAGCCCCGCCCACGAGCCGTACATCGCCGGGTGGGCCACGCGAATCCACTGAATCGACCCGAGGTTGCTCAACAGGCTGCCGACGAAGCAGGCCGCGTAAATCCCGCGCGCACGAGGCCGTTCCGCCGTCACCAGTGCGAACCAAGGGACGAGCGCGACCCACGCGAGAAAGCCGAGGTTGGCGGGGAAGTAGCACAGGTAAGTGATTAACCCGCTGAGAAAAGCGGGAAGCCAGACGCGGGGAAGCGGGGTCATCCGGTCATCCTTGACAAGGAAATCAACGGGCCAATCGGAGCGTATTGACCGGCTCGCCGGCCTTCAACCGGACGGGGCCGGCCGGCACGGCCATGATCGCGTCCGCCCCGGTGAGGGAGTGGAGATTCGCCGAGTTCATCCCGCCATTCGGGTGAACGCTCAAGGCACCGCCCGCGGTCGTCAGTTTGGCCGGGAAGTAAGTCGGTCGGTCATTCGCGGTCGAAAAATCGTCGGCCAACGGCAACGAAGCCCACGGCAACTCGGCGGATTGTTCGCCCCGCAAGCGGTCGATGGCCGGCCGGACGAACAACTCGAAGCCCATGAACGCCCCGACCGGGTTGCCGGGCAAGCCGAAAAGAAGTTTGTCGTGCCGCGACCCGAACATCACTGGCTTACCGGGCTTCATCGACACCTGATGGAAGTGCATTTCGACCCCCAAGTCTTTTAGGACGTGTGGAAGGTAGTCGTAATCCCCCACGGAAACGCCGCCGGAAACGATCACGATGTCCGCCCGGTCCAAACCGGCGCGTACGCGGTCGGCCAGTTCGCGTTGGTCGTCCCGCGCGATGCCGAGGTACTCGGGACTTGCGCCGGCCCGTTGCGCTTGGGCCAGCAACATCGGCCCGTTACTGTTGCGGATTTGCGCGCCGGTGGGCCGCGTCGGCGGCTCGACGATTTCACTGCCCGACGACAGGACAGCCACGCGGGGGACAGCGCGTAGCAACGCCTCGACTCGGCCCAGCGACGCGAGGAGGCCGAGTTCCTGCGGCCCCACCTTGGCCCCGGTCGGGAGAATCACTTCGCCGGAGCGGTATTCCGCGGCTTGCGGGAGAATGTACTGGCCGGGCTTCAAGCCGCCGGGAACCCGAACGTGGGTGCCGTCGCGGCCGCAGTCTTCCTGCATCACCACGGCGTCGGCGTGGCGGGGAAGGGGGGCGCCGGTGAAAATACGGACGGCGTCGCCCGGCTGCAATGCGATGCCGTAAACCGCCCCGGCCGGGACTTCCCCGGCCACACGAAGCGTTGCCCCGTCGGCGGAAACATCGGCGACGCGGACGGCGTACCCGTCGCGCAGCGCTTTGGCGAACGGCGGCGAATTGAGGTCGCTGTGAACGTCTTCGCCAAGGATTCGGCCGAGTACTTCCGGGCGCAAGACGGTATTCTCAGCCGGCAGGGGGCTTGTTTTGTCCATCACGGCGGCCAAGGCTTCGGCCACGGACAGCATTCCCGCATCTCCCGCGCGGTTCCGGCGACCTTGGTAAGATAGAAAACGCCCGGCCAAGTTCCCCCCCGCCGGCAGGATCGGCGAAACCGCCCGCAAGATCGCCGGGCGAATTCCGAACCACACGGCATGAAACCCCGCCGGGCCGCCCCGGGTATAGTCCGTAGGAAGGCCGCGTGACCGACGACGACCCGAGTCTCGTGAAACACTGCTTGGCCGGGGATTCGGCCGCCGTGCGGAGTTTGATTGCCCGGTACGAGTGCGACGTGTTCGGCCTCTGCATGCGGGTGCTGACCCACCGGCAGGACGCGGAAGACGTGACGCAGGAGACGTTTGTCCGCGTGTTCCGCAGCCTGAAGCGGTGGGATGCCGGCCGGCCGTTGCGGCCGTGGATATTGCGGATCGCCTTCAACCGCTGCCGGACGTGCATCTCCCGCCGGGCCAAGCGGCCGGAGTTGGTCGATTACCTCCAAGAGACCCCCGGCAAGGACGTTCAGGACGACGCCGCCGAACTCGCGTCGGAAATTCAGGCGGCGTTGGTGCAGGTGCGGCCGGAGTTCCGCAGCGTGTTCGTGATGTTCCACGACCGCGGGATGTCCTACGAGGAAATCGCGGAAGCCCACGGCCGGCCCGTGGGCACCGTCAAGACGTGGCTGCACCGCACGCGGATGGAAGTGCTGGGCCACCTGAGAAAACGGGGCATGGTCCCCGACGAAGTGAACTCAACCAAAACCGCCGGCGACCAATGACCCCGACCGACCCCGAAATCGACTTCCAACGACCCGACTGCGGCGAAGCCATCGCCGCCCTTCACCAGTTCTTGGACGGCGAGGCGGTCACGGAATCAGCCGCCGTGGTTTGCCACCGCGCGGACTGCCGCGTGTGCCGGGAAGAATGGCAATTGGCACGGCTGATCCGGCGTCCGGCCCCCGCCGTGATCGTTCCGGTTGAACTGACCGCCAAGACGGAACGGGCCGTCCGGCGGGACCGCACTCGTCGGCGCTTTCAACGGTGGACGGCGGCGACCGTTGCCGCCACGGCGGCCGCAGTCATCGGAGTGGCCTTTTGGCCGGCAAGGGAACCGACGCCGATCAACAACCCGGTGATCGCTATTGTCGCGGCGGGGCCGAGTGCGAAAGAAGGGGTCGAATTCGACGCCTCTCTCTCGGACGCCCGCTCGGCGATGGCGTCGCTCAGTGAGAAAGTCATCCCCGACCGGCCGGACGTGACCCTTCCGCCGATTGTGTTGCCAAAAGTCGAACCGATGTCTCAAGCCGACCCGGCTTGGGGCCGCCTGGCCGACGCGGGCGATGGCCTCAAGACCGGCGTGAAGCCGATGGCCGCCTCGGCCCGCCGGGCCGTGACGATGCTGTTCCGGTCCGCCGAAACGTTTTCCACCGCGGACGCGCCCCTCAAGAATTGACCATGATGCGTTTCCTGCTGCTTTCCGTTGGTCTCACCCTCGGCGCCTTCGCGTCTGGCGCGCGCGGAACGACTCCGGCCGACCTTCTCCCGCTCGTGCCGGACGATTACACGTTTTGTCTCGTCGCGCACCGGGCCGACACGGGGTTGCGATCCCCCGCCGATTCCAAGTTGGCGAAAGCCTTCTGGCAATCGGCGTTGGTGAAGGAAATGTCTTCGCACCCCGATGTCGTGAAATTGTTGACGGCGAAGGATCAACTCGTCCGGCAACTCGGGACGACGGACGCGGACCTGATGGACCTCGCCTTCGGCGGGACGCTGGCGCTCGCTTACCGGAAGCCGGCCGACTCAAAACCCGAAACGGAAGCCGGGTTGTTGATCCTCCACACGGAGCGGGCCAAACCGCTCGCCGAGATGGTGGACCGGATCAATCAACTGCAAATTCGCGGCGGCGACCTCCGGGCCGTCGAAGAAGTGAAGCACAAGTCCCCGTACTGGAAACGGGCGAAGGCGGACCCCGCCGCCGCCCCGGAGTTTTACTGGCTCGGCGACGGGTTGCTGATCTTCACGTCGAACGAAACGCTGTTGCGGGACACCCTCGACCGCCGTTTAACGCCGCCCGCGAAGGCAGTGGCCGCGACGCAGTTCAAAAACCTTGGGTTGGACGACTCCCCGCTGGCACTGTTGGTGAACCCGCGGAGTTTCGACCGCGAGGTGGAAGCCGAAACCCGAGCGGGGAAACCGGGACAACGGGCGGTATTGGAATTGTTCGGCCAGACGTGGAAGGCCGTCGATCAAATTGCCGCGTACGCCCGCCGCTCGCCGGATTTGACGGTCGGCTTGGCCGTCGGGTGCGACACGGAACGGCTGCCCGTCGCGGTGAAGAGGTTTCTTGCCGGCTTCGGCCGGCCGCTGAACAGTTGGGACCGACTGCCGGAAGAGGCGTTGTTCGCCATGGTGTTGCCGTTCCAGTTGGCCACGGCGGACGAATTTCTAAAATCCGTCGTCCCCGAGGGGGAGCACAAGAAAATGCGGGACGCCGTGCTGGCGGCCGTCCAACCGCTCGGCGAGACCATCGAGTGGGAAACGCTGCTCCGCGCGTTCGGGCCGGAGGTCGCGGTGTGGGTCAGCCCGCCGCAAGAGAAGACGGGCGTCCCAGCACTGGCGGTTGCCGTGCCGCTCGACCCAGCCGCCGCGGTCGCGTCGGCAAAATTGGCGACGGACGGGCTCGACTTCCTTGTGCGGTTTCTCTCCCTCACGGACGCGGCGTACAAGGTGAGCGCTGTGAAAGTCGGCAACGTGTCCGCCAAAAAGGTGGCCCACCCGTCGTTCCCGCCGGGCGTCGAGCCGTGTTACGCCGTCCGCGACGGGGCGGTGATTTTGGCCTCTCACCCGCGAATGATCGGGGAGTACCGTCCGCCGACGGGCGAAGCCAAGCCCCGCGACCGCAATCCGCTCATCCGCATGTCCGGGCGGGCGTGGGGCCAGTACCTCGACGGCAACGCGGAGCAAGTGGCGGCGAAACTGACCGCCGACCCGAAACAGCAAGCGTCAACCGCTCGGCTGCTGAAAGGACGTAGTCCCATTCTCACCGAACTGGACCGCGTCGAGATCAACGTGACGGCTGAGAAAAACCGGGCGCGGCTCCAACTGCAATTCGTGGAACGCCGGCCGCGCCCGAGTCCGTGAGTCACACGTGCAGGGCCGTCGCGCCGACTTTGCCGTCCAGCGTGTTCGTGCCCAGTCCGCCGACGAGCCAATCCAGACCGATGCCGCCGTAGAGCGCGTCGTTGCCGGCCATGCCCCACAGGCTGTCGTTGCCGGCCCCGCCGACAATCGAATCGTTCCCGTCTTCGCCGTTGAGTTGGTCCGCGCCGGCTTGACCTGTCAGCGAGTCGTCCCCGTCGCCGCCGGCGATGGAGTCGTTCCCGTCGCCGCCGTCAATGGCGTCGTTGCCGGCCCCGCCGGTGATGAGGTCGTTCCCCAAGTCCCCGGAGATGCGGTCATTGCCCGCGCCGCCGTCGAGTCGGTCGCCGCCGGCCCCGCCGGCGATGGAGTCGTCCCCGGCGTCCCCGTTCACGGTGTCGTTGCCGTCATTGCCGCCGAGCAAGTCGGCCCCGGTGCCGCCGAAAATGAGGTCGTCGCCCAGGTTGCCGTACAGGGTGTCATTCCCGACGCTGCCCCACATCGAGTCGTTGCCCTCGTTGCCGTCGGCGAGGTCGTTCCCGTCCCCGCCGACGAGCCTGTCCGCGCCGGCGCCGCCGCCGAGCGTGTCATTCCCGGCGCCGCCGTAGACGGCGTCGTCCCCGCTCCCGCCGTCGAGGCTGTCGTTCCCGCCGCGGCCGGAAAGCTGGTCGTCACCGCTTTCGCCGTTCAGGACATCCTTCCCGCTGCCGCCCCACAGGGAATCGTTGCCGGCCCCGCCGGACAGGGTGGACGGGATCGACGTGTCGTTCACCAGCGAGTCGGCGCCGCCGTTGCCGAGGAGCTTGACCGCTTGGATCTGCGACTTCGGGTAAATCTTGAACTCTTGCGCCCCGCCCGTTCTGTTAATGACGGCGACTTGGTTGTGGGAAGCCCCGTAGTAATACACGCGGATGGTGTTGGCCGCGTCCGACCCGGACACCAACAATTGCCCCTGCGTGAGGCTGATCGTCGCCGGGGTGTCCCGGCGTTCGAGTCCCGTGACGGTCAACAGTGGTCGCTTTGGCTTCATGGCAAGAGTCCTTTCTCGCTGCCGGTCTGTGGCAAGAACTACGGTTGGTCATCGTCGGGCCGGTCGCCCGACTTAATGGCCCGGCGCTCTGGCGGGGAGGAAGGCCGGTCGGTTAAATGGCACAACGCATTCGCCGCACCTTATCGGAGTTCCGGATGGCACGCCTCCTCGGCACGGTCGCCACAATCCTGCTGGCCGTCTCAACCGGCCCCGCGCAAGAAAAGCGAACCGCCACGGTCGGAATGAACGGCATGGTCGTCTGCGTCTCCCCGGACGCGACCGACGTCGGCGCGGCGATCTTGAAGAAGGGGGGCAACGCCGTGGACTGCTCCGTGGCCGTGGCGTTCGCGATGGCCGTCACGCACCCGGCGGCCGGCAACATCGGCGGCGGCGGCTTCATGATGGTCGCCCCCAAAACCGGCAAACCCGTCATGATCGACTACCGGGAGACGGCCCCAAAATTGTGCGAGAAGGACACATTCGCCACGACGACTGACTGGCTCAACCAGAAGGCCGTCGGCGTGCCGGGCACGGTGCGTGGGGTGGAATACGCCCACAAGAAGTTCGGCAAACTGCCGTGGAAGGAGTTGGTGGACCCGGCCGTCAAGCTTGCCCAAGACGGCTTCGTTCTGAATAGGGCAACCGCCTTCTCACTGAACGACTACGTGAAGCGAGCGGGTACCGGAGCCGAGTTCAAGCGGGTTTTCGGTAAGGACGGCGGTAAGGAGCAGTGGAAACCGGGGGACAAACTGATCCAACCGGACTTGGCCAAGACGCTTCGGCAGATCGCGGACAAGGGGCCGGACGCTTTTTACAACGGCCCTCTCGCCGAACTACTGTTGGCCGAGATCAAAGCCGGGGACGGCTACATCCGGCAGGAGGATTTGACGGCTTACGCGGCCGTCGAACGGGCACCGATCCACGGCACCTACCGCGGCCATGACATCTACGGCCCGGCCCCGCCAAGTTCCGGAGGCATTTGTCTGGTGCAGATGCTGAACATGCTGGAGAACTACGACCTGAAAAAAATGGGGGCCGATTCGGCCGACACGCGGCACTTGATGGCCGAGGTGATGCGGCGGGCCTTCGCCGACCGTGCGCGCTACCTCGGCGACCCGGATTTCACCAAGATTCCGGAGCACCTGATCACCAAGGACTACGCGAAAACCCTCGCCGCGAGCATCGACGCTAAGGCGACGAAAAGCG
>JAYUGD010000957.1:0-3526 GCA_043767785.1 Zavarzinella sp.
GTCACCAAGCAGCCCTACGACAAGGTGAAACTGCTGGCCGGCCTGCGGACGGCCAAGGGGGAGATGAAGGACGACACGATTCCGCTCGCCGGGAAGTTCAAGTTGCACTTCACGTCGCCGACGCAGTTCACCGTGCTGCACGAGTCGCTGGCGGCCGACTTCGTGAAGGGTGCCGGCATGGCGAAAGATGGCGCGCTGGCCGGCGTGATTAAGGCGGCGAAAGACCCGGCCAACACGCTCACCTTCGGCATCGACCCGAGCGGGCTGCCGAACGAAATTTTCACGGCCGCCCCGCCGGAACTTCAGCCGTTCCTGCCGCTGTTCAAATCCAAAGTCATCATGCTGACGGCCAACACGGACAAGGACTTGGCCCTCAAGGCCCGGTTCACGGCGGAGAACGCCGAGAAGGCCCAAGAGGCTGAGCGCAGCATCAACCTTCTCAAGAAATTGGCCGACGACACGCTGGCCAACATGTTCGAGGACAAGAACCCGCCGCCGGACGCGGAGACGATCTTCCCGGCCCTGCGCGAAGTTCACAAGGCCATCAAGGCGGCCGAGGTCACACGGGCCGGCGCCGAGACCAGCGTCGCCCTCGCCGTCCCGGCCAAGGCCGACATGCTGAAGCCGATCATCAGCGGCGTCCTCGGCGTGCGGACCGCCGCCGCCCGCGTGCGAAGTTCCAACAACATGAAGCAACTGGCGCTCGCGGTTCATAACTACCACGACACCTACGCCGTCGGCCCCGCCGCGGCGATCTGCGACAAGAAGGGCAAGCCCCTGCTGAGCTGGCGCGTCTCGATGTTGCCGTACATTGAGCAGGACAACTTATACAAGCAGTTCAAGCTGGACGAGCCGTGGGACAGCGAGAACAACATCAAACTCGTGGACAAGATGCCGCCGCTTTTCCTCCTCCCTTACGAGGAAGGCAAAGAACCCACGGAGTCGAAGAAGAAGGGCGAGACGCACTATGTGGCGTTCGTCGGCAACGGGGCCATGTTCGACGTGGTGAAGGGCTTCAAGCTGGCCCAAATCCCGGACGGCACGTCGAACACGCTGATGTTCGTCGAAGCCGCCAAGGGCGTGCCGTGGTCGAAGCCCGAGGACATCGAGTACGACCCGACCAAGCCGGTCGCCCCGCTGCTGTACTTCGAGAAAGACATGTGCAACGTCGCCTTCGGGGACGGCTCCGTGCGCGCGCTCTCGAAGAAGAACGAAGACAAGGTTTGGCACTGGCTGGTGCAAACCGCGGACGGCAACCCCATCCCGCCCCTCAAGTAAGTCGTGTCTTTACCCCGAAGGGGTTGCACAGCAAAGCCCGGGGTCGCGCTTCGCGCACCCCGGGGAACGGAAGTTAAGAAATGTTTTGAACCCTGAAAGGGTTCCACAAACGCGGGGCGGCCGGTTGTGCAACCCCTTCGGGGTTGGCCGCATGGCGGGTCGAGGTTTCCCGGGGTGCGCGAGGCGCGACCCCGGGCTTTGTTGTGCAACCCCTTCGGGGTAAAAACAGGCCGAGGAAATTCGGCGTCCATTCATCCCGTCGCTACCATCACCGAGACCACCTCTCAGGAGTTTTCATGTCACGCCTGTTTGCCTTGTTCGGCCTGCTCATCGTTTCTGTCCCGGCGTTCGCCCAAGTGGAGGCGGGGAAAACGCTCCCGCTCGCCCCGGATTTGGCGCTTGTGCCGGCCGACGCCCTCGTGGTCGGGCACGTAAAATTGGCCGACCTGTGGAAGAGCGACGCCCTCAAGGACGTGCGCATGATCTTCGCCAAGGCCGGCGCGGACGCCGTCACCGCCTTCGACAAGCGGTTCGTCCCCGTCTTGTCCACGGTGGACCGGCTCACCGTCTACCACCCGGCGACGAACTTGGAGAACGGCCCGCCGGACATGAAGTTCGTCGGCATCCTGCAACTCACGGAGCCGCTGGACCAGACGAAGTTCCTGGCCCAGTTCGCGGACAAGGTGGTGTTGAAGAAGGGGAAGTTCGCCAACTTCGTGACGGACGAAGACGAGTACATCGCCGTCCGGTTCGTCTCCCCGAAGATTGTCGCCTTCGGGATGCTCGAAGGCATCCAAGAGATGTGCGACACGAAGGAGGTGAAGGTTGACGGCCCGCAGCGGGCGACGTTGGAGAAGGCGAACGCCTCGTCGGATCCGGTCGTCATCGGCGTGTCCCTGGAAGGGTTGCCCCCGCAGGCCCGCGAAGAGATCACGGGGCGGTTGCCGGAGGCGTTAAAGCCGCTGTTCATGGCGACCGGCATTTCCCTCTCGATGGACTTGGAGGGCGACGGCCACCTGCACCTGTCCGCGAGCTACGGCGACGCCAAGGACGCCGACGCGGCCGAAAAAGCCGTGGCCGCCGCGACGGCGATGGCCCTCGAACTCATCACGGACACGCGCAAGACCCTGTTGGAAAAAGTCACGGGCGACGGCAAGCCCGGCAAAATCGAAGACTTGCCGGAAGCCGCCGCCAGCCTGCTCGGCCTCGGGGCCCTGCAACACGCCGAGGACATTCTGAAGGCGAAGCCCGTGAAGCGGAAGCAGAACGCCTTGGCCCTGAGCCAACCGCTGCCGCCGCAATTCAAGTCGCTCCTCGGGTCGGGGGCCTTGGCCGCGAGCATGGCGGCCCCGGCCATCGGGAAGATTCAAGCCTCCGCCACCCGCATGAAGTCGGCGAACAACTTGAAGCAGATTGGGCTGGCCCTGCACAATTACAACGACACGAATGGGATGCTTCCCCCGGCCGCCATCGTGGACAAAAAGGGCAAGCCCCTGCTGAGTTGGCGCGTGGCCATCTTGCCGTACATCGAGCAGGACAACTTGTACAAGCAGTTCAAACTCGACGAGCCGTGGGACAGCGAGAACAACATCAAGCTGTCGCAGGTCATGGTGAAGACGTACATGATGCCCGGGGACAAGAAGGCCAAGCCGGGGTTTACGAACTACCGCGTGTTTTACGGCAACGGCGCCATGTTCGACTTGGTGAAGGGGACGCCGTTAGCCAGCATCACGGACGGCCTGTCCAACACGTGGATGGTGGTCGAAGCCGCTGAAAGCACGAACTGGGCCAAGCCGGACGATTTTGAGTTCGACCCCAAGAAGGAACTGCCCAAGTTCGGTAACTTCTTCCGAGGGTTCCACGTCTTGAAGGGCGACGGGTCCGTGCGCTTCTACGCGAAGACGCCGAAGATGGCCAAGGAAATGATCACCCGCGACGGCGGCGAAGTGACGACCGACGAGTAAGTCACCCGCAACACTGTCGTCGAGTGCGATACCCCATCGGTATTAAGTTAAGGCCCAAGTGTTGCCCGGTAAAGGCGTTGGCGCGTGCTGGGGCATGTCGTCCGGCGGGGTTTTTTGGGCCGGCGGTCGAGGGCGGCGAGGACGCGGGCCACGACGGCGTCCCACGGCAGGCGGCCGGCCAAGCACAGGAGGATCTCCGGCAGGTGGCGGCGGACGATCTTCCACGCCTGCCAGACGGAGCGGGCGGCGACGGCCCCGCCCCGCCGGACGGCCAGCCAATCGAC
>JAYUGD010000958.1:0-9736 GCA_043767785.1 Zavarzinella sp.
GGTCGAGGACGCCGTCCCCGTGTCGCCGGGGCACACCTTGGTGATCCCCCGCCGGCACATCGAATCAGTCTTCGACCTATGGCCAGATGAAACGAATGCCATTCTGGAACTGCTTGGCCGGGCCAAAGCTCGGCTCGATCATTTCTGTTCACCCGCCGGCTTCAATATCGGCGTCAATATTGGGCGTGCGGCGGGCCAAACGGTCATGCACGCCCATGTCCACCTCATCCCGCGATTCACCGGCGATGTCCATGACCCGGAGGGTGGAGTCAGGAACGTTATTCCCGGAATGGGCAGTTACTCCTGACATCGCATTCATCACGAGCGTATCTGTCTTTTACGCCATTGCCGAACCGATCGTCAACAGTATCCAGTCGGGCAGCGAATAGAGGCTGAGACTTGAAGTCGAAGTGTTGTGCAAGGCTCAGCAGGTGCCGGCGAACAACCACTGGCGGAAGGGGAGGCAAGGCCGTCATGAGTGGAATTGCCGTTATCCTTCCGCCCGACGATCTGCAATTCGATGTGGATCTTTTGCAAGTTCTGTGTGAACCACTGCCGCCGTATTACACATGGCTGCGGCGGGCACTGTGCGGGGCGTTGCACTTATCGCAAACGCCGATCCCATACTTTCAAACGCTGCTTTCACTGGAAGACGTTTTCGAGGAACTCGATGCGTTCGAGAACGCGCCTACTGACCCGCACTGCAAATGGAGTCTCGAAGAATTGATCCTTCGGGATTCCCCGAGGATGGACAAGGAAAGCAAAGGCGGATCGGCCGACCCACATCGGCCGGAGGAGTTGAAGTTCTTCAACTCCCTGACGGTGGCCCTCCTGCCGCTCGACGCCAACCGCATGTTGGCCAAGGGCTACGGGGAGACGCCGCAGGAACCGGAACTCAAGGACACATACCGCAAGAAGCCGTGGGCGGTGAAGAACGTCGGCGGCGTGCAGGTCATCACGAATGACAGCACGCCGAACGGGTACATCCGCTGGGACCCGAAGCGGGTGTTCCCGGCGACTATCGACGGGCAGCACCGGCTGGCCGCCTTGCGGACCTATTACAACCACGGCAACCTGTCCGTCAGCGCCTTGGCGACGAAGATTTCCGTGCTCTTCCTCGTGCTGGACCCGCGCGTCGGGTTCGACATCGCCAAGATGGGTTTGGCCCACGACGAGAACCCGGTCCTCACCGTCGTCCGAGAAATCTTCATCGACTTGAACAAGCACGCCATGGAAGTCGAGGGGGCCCGGCGCATTTTGCTGGACGACCAAGAAATTGAGAGCCGGTGCTTGCGAGAACTGCTGGCCACCCGCGTCGGAGAGTACGAGGACGGCAAGTTGCCGCTCGGCATTGTCCACTGGCAGCACCAAGTGGCGGCCAAGTTCAACGTCAGCAAGTGGACCGGGCCGTTCGTGACCACCGTGGAACTCCTGTACGCGGTCATCGCGGACTTGCTCGACTTGAAGCGGCCGAAAGACCCCTTGGAAGAGGCCGAGGTGCGGCGGTTCGTCGACACCATCGAGAACACGCTCGAAGTTTCGAAGGTCGTGGCCGCGGCCCCGCTCAAATACGCCGGCGTCAAGCCGCTGGGGACTTACGTCGAAACCCAGCACATCGTCCGGGAAGTCCCGTTCGCGAACCTGCCTGCCGAGTACCTGCGGGCGGCGGTGGACGGGTTTAACAAGCAGTACCGGCCGCTGATTGTCGGCGTGCTGACGCAGTTCAAAGTGTACAAGGACTTCATCGCCCAGGTGCAGAAGCGCGGCGGCATCGAGGGGGAATTGGCGTTCTACCTCGTGCAGCCCAAGAAGGCGCAGGAGCAGGCGCGGGCGGGCTGGGGGGAGGGGGAGGCCCAGAAGAAGATCGACGAGCCGCTCGAAGAGTTGGCGGCGCTTAAGCACGACGACTGGCCGTTTTACGCCGTCTTCCAGAAGGGGCTGATGCGGGCGACCGCCATCGCGTGGCGGCAGTACGCCGTCGTCGGCGGCAAGAAGGACGCCACCGTCGATGACTTCGTAACCGACTGGGTCTCGTTCCTGGACGAAGTTGCCGACCGCGGCCTGATGAAGGTAAAGGCCTCCTTCTCCAAGGCCGAGAAGGCCAAGGTGTGGCTGGGCGTCTCGTTGAACGCCGGCGGGGAGACCATCCGCTGGGCCGAGTCGTCCGTGCAGCGCATCGCGGCGCTGCTGGTGATCTGGTGGTATTTTTACACGGGCAAGAAGGCTCAGGTGGGCGGGTTCATCAAGAAGGTGACCGGCGCCCGCGGCAGCGAGCAGCACCCGCGGGGCAAGGAACTGATCAGAGCGCTCTGCAAAGGCCTGAAGACAGTGGTGGTGAAGTCCGACGAGGAGCCGGACGACGCTGAGATTGAGCGGCGCATCGAAAAACGCCTGCGCGACCTGATCGCTCTGGCCCAGAACAAGGCCGCCCCCGACGGGACGGCCGACGAGGAGGAGGAGGGCAAGGCGGTCGCGGACGTTTTGCGGGCCGCCGAAGACGCCCCGCCTGCGGCGTAAAAGTCAGGCCCGGAAACGCCGAACGCCGCGAGGGGTTGGCCCTCGCGGCGTCGTGGTGGTGGAAAGCCGCCTCAGAGATTTGAACTCTGGACCCCGGCTTTACGAAAGCCGTGCTCTACCGCTGAGCTAAGGCGGCGTCGAGTGATTGGACACCCGGGCCGGAAAGTGGTTCGCCCCGTAGGCGGGAGAGTCACTTTTCGAGATGCATATCCTAGCGTCTTCGGCGGGGGTGGCAAGGCGAATTGAAACGGGGGGAAAGCCCAAAAGCCCGTGGACGGCCGTCCACGGGCTTTCCCTCAGACTACTTCTTTGATCGCACGTTCAGCAGGCGTTCTTTCGCCCCGGTCAGGGATTGCTTGGCGGGGCCGTCTTCGGCGAGCGTGGTCAGCAGGGAGTCGAGTTGGCTGAGGAGTTGGTTTTTCACCACGGGGAATTCCTCGGCGCCGGTGCCGCCTTCGACTTGCTTGCGGGCGTTTTCGAGCGTCGGGGCGAGGCCGTGGTCGAGCAGGGTTTGCAGGTGGCGGGTCAGTTCGTCCACGCGGGCCTGGTTCTTCGCCTCGCGGGCCTGCGTGATCTCGGTGTTGAACTGGAACAGCAACTTGTAGTAACTGTCTGCCCGCTTCAAGTGGTCCGTGGACATGCGGGCGGACGCGACGGTCTTTTCGACCAGCCCCTCGATCACGGCCCGGTTCTGCTTGTACAGTTGGGCGCGCTGCTGGGGCTTGAGGGCCGCCGGCGCCTGCGCGCCGACCAAGGCGGCGAGGGCGACCAGCAGCGTCAGGGAAAGCGCGTGGCGAATCACAGCGATTTCTCCCGGAGTTTGGCCAACTTGTTCTTCCCGTCGCGGGCGGCCCGGGCAATTTCCCGCAGCGGCTCGTCGGAGCCGGCCGGGGCCTCGGCGGCCAAGCGCTCGGCTTGCTGTTCGGCTTTCGCCAAGCGGTCGGTGTAGTCGCCGAGGATTTTGCGGCGGTCCGCGTCCGTCAGCGTCTCGGCTTGGAACACCAAGGCCTCACCCACGATGTCCGCGTACATTTTGGAGAGGGACACCATCTCCTCGCCGGGGGCGACGAGGTAGAGGCTCTTGGCCTGGTCCTGCACGTCGTCCGCGAGTTTCGCCAACACCTGCATGCGGTCCGGGGCGGTCTTGGCCACGTCCAGTTGCACCTTGGCGGCCACCACGCGGTCGAGCATCGGGTCGGCCGCGTAGGCGGCACCTTCCGGAGCCGGCTTCTTGCCGGCGAACGTCCACAACATCGCGCCCACGCACACGACGGCGGCCCCGGCCCCGGCCGGCCACAGGCGGGCGACGCGGTCGCCGAAGGACTTCCGCGGCTCGCGGGGCTTCGCGGGGGCGGGCGGGATCGGCTTGACGGCCTCGGCCGGCTTGGCCTTCGGCTTGACCTTCGCGGGGTCGGCCCGGAATTGCTTCAGCGTCTCGGCCTTGGCCCGGCCGGTGTCGGCGGGGACGGGCAGGCCGGCGACGGCGACTTCCATTTGCAGCAGCAACCGGTGCCACGCCTGGCACGCCTGACACGCGGCGACGTGGTCGGCCAACGGGCCAGCCAACACGGCCGGGTCGGCGAGGGCCAAGATTCGGTTCTGGGTGGTCTGGCAACTCATGACGTCTTCGGCTTCTCGGCCCCGTGCGGGAGGAAATCGGCGGACAATAGCGTCATCAACTTTTGGCGGGCCTTGAAGACCCGCCACCGGGCCGTCTCTTCCGTGATCTCCAAGATCTCGGCGATCTCCCGGAAGGAGAGGTCGTCTTCGATCCGCAGCAACAGGGCCGCCCGGAAGTCACTGGGCAACTTGTGGATGGCGTCGGCCACCACTTGGAGGGCTTCCTTCGTCAGCGCGGCCCCCACCGGGCCGCCGTGTTCTTCAACCATCTCCGGGGCCAACGGCTGGCGCTGGTGCCTCGCCGCCCGGCGCTGGTTTACGAAGTTGTTGTGGCCGATGCGGAACAGCCACGCCCGGAAGTTACTGCCGGCCTCGAAGCGGTTGACCGCCGCGAACGCCTTCAGGAACGTCTCCTGGGCCAAGTCTTCGGCCGCGGCCGGTTCCCGCGTGAGCCGGCACAGCCAGCGGAACAGGTGGTCCCAATAGCGGTCCACCAGTGTGCCAAAAGCCGCCCGGTCGCCCGCTTGGGCCGCCCGGATCAGGGCCGCTTCGTCGCCGGTAACAGGAACGCCGTTTGTCCGCAAGTCGCACCGGGCATCCTCGGCCCCGGCCCGGAGAGAGGGGCCGGCCGGCGGCCGTTCGTCGGGTCGCACTGCCTTCAGCATACCCCGCCCCGCGGCCCGCCGCCAGCGGCGCCGCCCGTTCCCCGGCATTTAACAACCAGAACACGCCGTGCGGCCGGTTCGTTGGCGCGGGGCCGGAAGAAGTGTGCCCGTCAGGAGTTGAGACCGATGGCTTATACCATCGGGGTGAGCGTCAGCACGTTGATTTCGGGCGGGCAGTTGAGCCGCATCGGGATCCCCGCCTCCCCCAAACCGCGGGACACGAAGACTTGGGACGCCGGCCCGCGGACCAACCCGGAGCAATACTTGTTGCCGTACTTCGACGGCAGCCACGCCGCCCCGAACGCCGGGAAGTAGATTTGACCGCCGTGAGTGTGGCCGCTCAACATGAGGCCGACGCGCGGGTCCGGGCTGACTTCGGCAAAGTCCGGGTTGTGGGACAGCAAGATCACCGCCGCCCCGTCCGGCACGCCGCGCAGGGCGGTTTCCACGTCCGGCTTGCCCCAATACAAGTCGTCCACGCCGGCGAACCACAATTCATCGCCCCCGGCCGTCACGCGGACGGCCCGGTTGGTCAGGTCCGTCAACGGCGTCGCCCGGACCGCGTCCCGGTACACCTTCCCGTTATTCTGCATGTCGTGGTTGCCCGGCACGGCGAACACGCCCAGCGGGGCCGAGAGCGCCGACACCGCGTCAAGACACGGCGGCAACTGCTCGGCCGTGTGCAACCCCTTGTGGGCGAAGTCCCCGAGCAGCGCGTACGCATCGGCTTTGAGCGCTTGGGCAATCCCGACGGCCCGGCGAATAAAGTCGATGCCGACGAACGGCCCGTGGTGAAAGTCGGCGAGGACGGCGACGGTCTTCCCGGCGAACGCGGGGGGTAGATTCGGGACCGCGACGGCTTGCCGCCGCACGCGAATCTGAGACGCCTCCCAGAAGCCGTAGCCGACCGTCAGCCCGGAGACGCCCGCGAGGGCGGCGGCTCCCTGGAGGGTGCGGCGGAGGAACTTCCGGCGGGTGGGAGGAGCGGCGATGGTCGGCTATTTCGCGGCGGCCGTGGGTTCGGCCGGCTCGAATTCATCGGCCGACAGTTCAACTTCCGTGAACGGCGGATGCACATCCGGGGGGAACACAATTCGGTAGATGCGTTCGCCCCGGACGCCGAGCGTCCCGCGGTCTTCCTGAATCGTCCCAAGGATCGAGTGAGTGCCGATGAAAAAGCGGACGCGCTCTCCCCGGCGATGACGGCGTTCAGCCATGTCGATACTCCGAATAGACTTACCACGGCGGGCGGCCGAGCAGTCGCATTAAATGATTGTACATCACCTGGTCGAAATCACGGGCCAGACCGCTGACGCCCCGCCGCCACAGGCGCACCCGCGCCAGTCGCAGTGTGGCGTCGCCGCCGGGGGCCACGGCGTCAAAGTCTTGGTGGGCAATGGCGTTTCGCCAGTCCATCAGGTCTTGCAACAGCCGCCGGCGCCGGTCGGCCCGCGGGTCCAAGGCGTGGACGGCCACCCAGAATTCCAAACCCAAGCGGTTGAAGTCCGACCCGATGGCCCCGGGGTGCGGGTTGCCGCGACTGAGGCTCCGGTTCCAGAGGAATTCCGCTTGCAAGATTCCCTGATACGCCGGCGGGCCGCCGCCGGCGATGTGCCGAACGCATTCCGTATGCAAGTCCCGGCAGAACCCTTGGAACTGAGACGACAGCAGCGCGGCGTAGGCGTAGTTGATCTGCTGCGTGGCGTACCGGCGGCCGCGCTCGGTCCCGCCGACCATGACGTGGGCGTTCTCGATCTCGTCCAGCGCGGCGGATCGGTCGCCGGCCCAACGGGCCAAGGAGTTTGAAGACATCCGCCCCTCAATTCGAAGCGCCCTGCGTCAGAACCCGCCGAAGATCGGCATGCCGTCGTCCTCGATGGGGCCGGTGATGGTGACGCTGACCGTCGACCCGCTGGCCGACACGTCGAACGTGTCCATCTTCTTGCCGACGCCGCGGAAGTTGCCGGCCAGGAACAGCGGGGCGAACTGCTTCAGTTGACTCTCGGCGACCTGGGCCGACGCCGCGTCGGCGAACACCAGGGTCATGGTGCCGCGCATCTGGTTGCCGTACACGCTCTTGCCGCCGTACTGGGCCTTCGGGGGGGAGACGCCGAACATCGGGACGCCGCGGGTGGCCATCACTTTCGCCTCCCACTGGTCGCCGGACGCCTTGCCGACGTACCCGCGCAGGTCGTCCCCGATCGTCACCTTCGCGTCCTTCCTCAACAGGTCGGTCATCGTCGTCTCGCCGGGGCAGTACACGAGCAGCCGGCTCGACGGCAGGTGGAACGAGGGGCCGCCGGGCGTCTTGTAGTACTTCTTGCCGTTCGCCGTCACCTCTGTGGCCTTAGACACGCGCATCAGGACGGCCGGGTCCATCGCGCGCTTCGTCCGCACGACGACGGCCTCCCCGGCCGGGCCGGTGGCGAAGAGCGCCTCGTCTACGGTGTCCAGCGTCACGCCGAGGTTCTCGACGCGGCTGAGTTGGCTCTGGGCGGCCCGCTTCAGGGACGGGTAGCCGCTGATCGCGGAATACTTCACGCCGCGGACGGAGTCCGTGCTGCTCGGCGCCCACGCCAGCATGTCCGACGACGCGCCGCCCCGGAAGAAGAGGAAATACGCCCCGACGCCGGCCCCAACCACCATCAGGAACAGCACCGGCAGGGCGATGGCCAGGATCAGGACGAGCTTGCTCTTCTTTTTCTTCGCCCCCTTGCGGCGGGAGGCCGGCAGGTCGTCCTCGTCGTCGTCGCGGGACCGCCTTTTGGCCGGCGGGCGGTCGTCATCGTCGTCGTCGCGGCGCTTCTTGGCGCGGGGGCGGTCGTCCTCATCGTCCTCATCCCGCCGTCGCTTGGCGCGCGGGCGGTCATCCTCGTCGTCGTCGTCCACGATCTCGGTCGCCGCCAGTTCTTCCTGCCGGGCCTTCTTCGGCGGCGGCGGCGGGGGGACCGGCGGGCGCGGGAGGGCCGGGGCGGACGCGGTGTCGGCCAGTTCGGGGGACTCTTCCGTCGTCGTGAAGGCGTGCCGGCACGACGGGCACGTCACCGCCCGCCCGGCCGGGACGGGGTTCGGGGTCTTGAGGCGGGTCGAACACTCGGGACAAGTCACGACGTAGGGCATGGGATGTCTCATGAAAAACGATATGTCGGTCACTTAAAATCCAAGCAGCACCACGTTACCCGGAACGTCTGAGGTGAACACGCCTTCGTACACTACTCGCGACTTTTCAACGGTCACTGTTAAGCGCTCAACCCCCCGGGTGTCGGCAGACAGGTTTAACCCCTTGTCGAAGTAATTTTGGAGGGCGGTCTGGAACCTGGCGGCATCATCCGGGGTCTTAAAATTTAACGTATGCTTGACGGCCATCTTGCCGTTGACCCATTGCCCGCCGCCCCACGCCGTAACCGGCTTCGGCACGCCTGAGAAAAACAAGGACGGCGGGGTTTCGCCGGCTCTCGCCTCCGAGAAAACGCCCTCGGCCGCGTGTAAACTGGCACCGAGTTTATCGCTGTACGTCGGCTCATGTTTCTTCTCGCTCAACGCCTTCAACTCGGCAGGATCCACAGACGCTGACACGACGAAAATGTGCGGGGCCGCGACCATCAGCAACTCGCTAAACCTGAAAGAGTAGATTGCATGCCGGTCTGTTTCATTGTTGATGCGGGAGGCGTTTTTATTACGGATCAACTCCGGCGTGTTGATGACGTTCTTGGTCTTGACGATATAGAAGCTGCCGAAGGCGTTTTTTTTGACGACGTACACGGATTCCACCTCATCGAGTGAGACGAAGCGGATGACTGGATCCAGTTCGACGATTAGCGCCGTTTTCAAGAACGGTTGCTGGATTAAACTCGCAACGTGAAACTTGCGGACGTGCTCAGTTTCTGACGGGAGCCAGACGAACGGGTCGTCTTGGTCGTGCTTTTCCCGCTCAAATTTCGGCTTCCCCCGGCCGGCGGGGAGCCACAGGACGACCGCCGCCACCACCAGCAGCACCGGCAAACCGACAGCCAGACTCCACAACAGCGCGCGGTTCTTCCGCGGCGCGGGCCGGTCGTCGTCGGCTTCCTGCCGCCGCTTCGTTCGCGGGCGGTCGTCGTCGTCACGCTTTTTCTTTGCAATGGGTCGGTCGTCTTCCTCGTCGTCTTTCTCTCGGCGGCTCTTCTTGGCACGCGGTCGGTCGTCTTCCTCGTCGTCGTCCAAAATCTCCGCGGCGGCCAACTCTTCTTCTTGCTTCGCTCGCTTGGGCGGCGCCGGCTTGCGGGGCGGGGGCGGGGCGGCGGCGGCGGCCACCTCGGCGGCGGCAGCCTTCGTCGTGAAGGCGTGCCCGCAGTGCGGGCAGGTGACGGCCCGGCCGGCCGGGACCGGGGCCGCCGTCTTAAGGCGCTTCGAGCAAGACGGGCAGGTCACGACGTATGGCATGGGAGAGTCCGAAGTGGGCGGGGGCGGCGAGTCCGTGAAGGGGAATTGTAAACGACCGCGGGCGGGGAATCAATCGGGGGTTACCGTGCGGTCGTAGACGGCCCGGGTCGCCGTGCGGTGGGCGTCGAGGTCGGCGAGGAACTGGTCGCGGGCGGGGCGGCCGGCGCCGGCGTAGCCCATGCGGCGGGCCAGCTTTTCCAGTTCGTCCGGGGCCTCGGGGTACTCGCTCGCCGGGCGGTTGAGCAGCACGCGCAGGCGGGCCTCGGCGAGGCGGTGGAACGAGTACCCGGCGGCGAGGGCCGCGTAGTCCGCGGCGGTCAGCAGGCCGTGGGCGCGGAAGCTCTCCAGGCTCTCCCACGTGTTCGTCTGGCACAGGTCCGGCAGCCGGCAGCCGTGGTGGATTTGCAGGGCTTGCACGAGGAACTCGATGTCCGTCATCCCGCCGGCGGCCCGGCGCAGGCTGCGGGGGGTGCCGGCGTGTTCCAGGCGGTCGCGCATCTGGCGAATTTCCC
>JAYUGD010000959.1:0-3522 GCA_043767785.1 Zavarzinella sp.
ACCCGGCGGCTTACGCCGCTCGGCTCGCCAAATCAGGTCGCAGGCCCGTCGGATTTCCCAGCGCCACCATCACGCACACATAACTCAATCCCAAGATCGACCCGGCCAGCACGTCCGAGACGTAGTGCGCCCCGAACAGCGGGCGGCTGGCCGCGACACCGACGATCAACACCCCGAAAAATCCCAGCGCCGGCCACCGCCAGCGCTGGCCGCGGCCGACGTGCCACGCCAGAAACATCGCGGTCCCGTAGACGACCGCCGACCCGAAGGCGTGGCCGCTGGGGAAGCTGAGGTCTTCCAGTTTCAGGAAATCGGGCCTGGTGCGGTTAAAAACGCCTTTGAGCGTGAAGATGATGGGCCGGATCAGCCATTGGCCGGCGAAGAAGACCGCGGCCGCCTGCCAATCGCGCCGGGCGAGGAACATGAGGACGTTCAGGACGCCGACCGTGGTGATGAAGTCGCCGGACCCGAGGTTAGTGACGAAGACGATGGCGTCGTGAAGGCCGGGCGAAGAAAGGCCGAAGCGGTACAGCGGGCCGGCCGTGACTTGGTCGAATTGGAAGAGCAGGCCACGGGCGGCGATGTCGGCCGCGATGAGCAGGAACACAACGACGCCGACGCCGGCGGGAATGAACCATCGGAGGGCGAGCCGGCGGCGCATGGTCACACGTCTTTGCGGGAAAACACCACCATGCCGACGACGCCGGCCGCCACCGCGATCACGGCCGCCCCGCCGACCCACTCTTGCAGGGACATCAGATCATAGGTCCCCGTCAGCACTTTCGGCAAGCGGGCCAGCATCTTCTCCGGGGTCGGGTAAGTGGCCGGCAGCAATGTCATCAGGATGCCGGTCCCGTACAGGAATATCCACAGCACCGTGATGCCGACGACCGTGCTCTGGGCGACGGCTCCCACGGTGACGCCGAGGGCGACGACCGCCGCGAGCATGGCCGAGAGCGTCAGCACCGCGGCGGCGCAGCCACGCCACGACAAGTCGTCGGCCAGCAGGAAGTGGAACGCCCCGAGCATGACGGCCGACAGGAACGCGAACGTGGCCGTCACCACGATGGTCCGGGCGTGCCACTTGGCCAAGAAGTATTGGTAGCGCGAGATGCCCCGGCTCAACACCGAGTCCGCGAGCGTGCCGCGCTCCGACGAGATGCCGCTGACGGACAGCACGACGATGAGCGCCAGACTGCCGAGGGCGATGGCCCGGATCAGGTCCGACGTGTGGACCGCCGACGGCTGCACCAGCCCGGCCTCGCGGTGGACGCCGAAGCGGTACAGAAGGAAGCCCCCGGCCGTCAGACAGGTGACGACGACCCACAGGCGGTACACCCAACTGCGGAGCGTCTGACGGATGTCCGTCCGCAAGACGGCCCAGTACGGCAGCCACCGGCTGTACCTAAACGGGGCGACAACGGCGGCGGCATCCATGTGACTTCCTGTGTAATTCAGAAATAAGACTCACCACAAAGGCACGAAGCTCACACGAAGAAACACAGAGAAGAAGAAGGATTTTTTTTGTGATTCTTTGTGTGAGCTTCGTGCCTTTGTGGTGAGTTTTTTCTACTCCGCCTTCAGGCCGCTTCCGCGGGCGCGTACAGCCGGGTGAAGCCGCGGGACTCTTCCTTTTCCACCAAGTCCAAATATGCCTGCTCGGTCTGTTGGCCGACGCTGCGGACGCTGACCAGCGTCACCTTGTTCTCGTTCAGGATGTTGAAGATCTTGGCGAGGATGCCCGTGTTGATGTTCTCTTCG
Organism: Zavarzinella sp.; assembly: GCA_043767785.1. Taxonomy (GTDB): domain Bacteria; phylum Planctomycetota; class Planctomycetia; order Gemmatales; family Gemmataceae; genus Zavarzinella. The sequence continues at coordinate 1,762 of JAYUGD010000959.1, forward strand.
TTCAGCAGGATTTCCAGCCGGCGCTGCCGGAGCATGGCCTGCTTGATGTCGGCGTTCCCCTTCAGGGACTGCACGGCCTTGCTGATCGACTTCTGGTCCCCTTCGAGGTCCAGTTCGTAGTGGTTCTTGCGGATGCGGCCCTTGAGGTCTTGCAGCGACCCCTGGAAGATCAACTGCCCTTGGCTGAGGACGGCCGCGTGGTTGCACACCTCGTCCACGTCGCTGAGGTTGTGGCTGGAGATGATGAGGGATTTCTCGTGGGCCAGCGTCTTGATGAGTTCCAGCATCGACCGCCGGGCCTCGATATCCAGCCCGTGCGTCGGCTCGTCCCAGATCAGCAACTCCGGCTCGTTGATGAGGCTGGCGGCGACGGCCAGCCGGCCCGTCATCCCCGGCGAGAACTGGGCGATGTCGGCCCCGGCGTGCGACAACAGGTCCACCGCCCGGATCAGGGCGGCGAAGCGCGGCTTGCGGACGTTGATCGGCAGGCCGAACAGCCGGCCCATGTAGTCCAAGTAGGTGATGGGCGTCATGCCCTTGGGGAACTGCGGGTTCGTGGGGATGTAGCCGATGCGGCGGCGGTGTGCCGCCGAGTTCGGCGTCATCGGCTTGCCGAAGACCTTCACCCACCCGGCGGTCGGCCGGTGCAATCCCAAAATCAGCCGCAGGAACGTGGTCTTCCCGGCCCCGTTCGGGCCGAGCAAGCCCATGACGCTGCCCGGCTCGATGGCCAAGGCCACGTCATTCAGGGCAATGTGGCGGTTCTGGTAAATCTTCGTGAGGTGGCCGGTTTCGACGACAAATGCGCTGTTGGTAGCGGTCACGGCCAAGCCCTCCCACGGACTCCCCCCGACAATCCGGAGAGAAGATCGCCGGGCTATAAACTGGGTTGGGAAAGATGTCCAGAGCAGAATACAGAAGAGGAACGCATTTTTAGCCACGGATCGAACACGGACGAAAGCAGAAGAGTTTGAACCACAAAGGACACAAAGAACACGAAGGAAAGACGGCAGAAAAATCCTTCTCTGGTCTTCCTTTGTGCTCTTTGTGTGCTTTGTGGTTCAAACTCCTTGCTTATCTTCTGCTTTCTGTCTTTATCCGTGTTTCGTCCGTGTTCGATCCGTGGCTAAAAATGTCTTTGCTTTACTCGTGCATCTCCTTGATGAGCCACGGATCTTTCGTGGCCGTTCGCCGGCATCTCCTTGTCCCACGGGTACACTTCGGCCGGCTGGACGTGCAACTTCGAGATGACACCCGTGCGGTACCCGGCCGCTTGCAACAGGCGGGGGACGCTCTGCACGGTGCGGAACGTGTGGGCGTTGTGCGTGGCGTGGGCCAGCCCGTACTGCCCGCACTGGTGCGTCGGCAGCCCGGTGAGGATGGTCGCCCGACTCGGGGAACAACTCGACACGCTGGCGAACCCGTTGGTGAACCGCGTGCCGGCCTTCGCCAGCGCGTCGATGTTCGGCGTCTGGGCCAACTTGTCCCCGTAACAGCCGACCTGCATGCCGAGGTCGTCGGCGATGAGGAGGACGACGTTCTTCTTGGCTTCGGCAAACGCGGCGGCGGGGAGGAAGAGCAATAATGAGATGATCCAGCGCATGGCAAACTCCGGGAGACGAGATGGCGATACGGTAGTCGTGACGGCCCGTCTTGTTAGCCGCGACGCGGAGTCTTCGGAGCGGAGCGCGGCCCGCCCGAGACGACTCCCCCCGCGACCCAAATGGGAATCGGCGTCGCCCAACGAGCCGCGGGGTTGAT
>JAYUGD010000960.1:0-3513 GCA_043767785.1 Zavarzinella sp.
CGGTTCCCCCTCTCCGCTTCGGAGAGGGGGTTGGGGGTGAGGTAAACGGCCGGCGCCCGCGAAAACGGCGACATCGTCCCGAACTCTGCTCTAGCGGAACAACTCGGCCACGTCGATCACCGCGACCGTTTGCCCGTCCAGGACGACGGGGACTTGAGCGCCGACGGGGTAGATGAGCCGGGACTGGTAGCCGGCGGGCGTGGGCTGGGTGAAGACTTCGACCTGGCGGTCGGGGATGTTCACGACCCAATAAACGGGGACATTTTCCTCCGAATACCGCCGCAACTTGAAGTTGAGGTCCGTTCCCAACGAGGAGTCCGAAACTTCGATGGCGATGGCCGTATCGGAAACATCAGGGTGGCGAGACATGAACTCGTCCGGGTCTTGTCTCACCACGGCGATGTCCGGTTCAGGTTCGCTGGCGGTCAACGTGACGGCCATTTGGCACCGCGCATCCCACCCGTCGGGGATGGCTCGGAAAAGCATTTTTAGGAGCCGGGACAAGGTTCCGTCGTGCGGGGGATTGCGCGGCATTTTTTGAACCAACAGGCCGTCAAGCAGTTCGACGGGTTCTCCGATCTTAAGAATACCTGCGGCAATCATCCGGTGGTATTCGTCCACGGTGATCCGCCGGAGACGTTCAACGGCGATGACGTCTTCGGCCGTGTGGCGCGACCGAGCGACAGTCGGCGGTGGCAGAGTGGAGTTCATGGTTTTGATCTTACTCGACGGCCCGGCCGTCCGCCAAGGGACCGGCGGTTTTCACGGCACGCGCGTGGCGACCGGCGTCAGCACGGTGCCGACGGCGGCCTCGCCGGTGCCGAAGAACTGGCGGCAACTGCCGAAGATGAACTTGTGCTCGGTGTAGGCGGTGCCGCAGCCCAGCGGGTTCGGGCAGCCGTCCGGGGCGCTGAGGTGGCGCTTGTACTTCTCGTAGTACCGCTCGCTGAACGTGAGGTGGTTCGCCGAGAAATCCCCCACGTGGGCGTCCGGCTTGGCGTGGGCCGGGAAGCGGGCCGGCTTGGATTCGCCGTACTCGTCGGGGTGGAGCAGGTGCAGCGGCGGGAGCAGCGGTTGACCCGGCTCATGGGCGGCGGCGGGGCCGGGGGCCAACAGCAGCAGTCCGAGCACGATCTTCGTCAGCGGTCGCACGGGGCACCCCTCTTTCCTGGCGGGCGTATGATGGATCAGCGGGCAAACCCATCCATCGTCATGCCGGCCGGGCGGCAACCGGGGAAAAAACCCTCCCCTGTTGGGGACGGCGCTTGGCGGTGACGAAACGTCTGAGAATGCGGGTTGTGCCGGGCGACGCCGAAAGCGGCGGGCGTGCGGTTTTCGCGGGTTTCTCACAAATCGGGAAGTTTTCCCTTGCATTGCCTCGCCGCCGGGGCGTAATTTAACGAGAGTTAACCACCCGTCGGCCTGTCCGTTGGAAACGCACGCTCGATGACGCCATTCGGCCCGTCCTTCCGCCGCGGTGGGTGGCCCATTCTCCCATCTCGTTCTTCCCCCGACGGGCCGGCCGGTTCCGCCCTCCCCGTGCGTCCCTTACCCGGAGCGTAACCCATGGCCAAGACCCGCGGCGACTTCATCGACGTCCTCCTCAAGAAGGGGGCCGTCGGCCCCGACCAAATCGAGGAGGCCGAGCGCCTCGCCGCGTCCAGCGGCATCAAGCTCCAAGAGGCCATGGTCAAGACGGGGTACGTCACCCAGGGCGAGGTGATGGAGGCCATCGCCGAGTTCCACAACCTCCAGTTCGTGAACCTCGAAGACATCGAAATTCCCAAGGCGATCATCGAACTCGTGCCCGAGTCCGTCGCCCGCGAAAACGTCGTCCTGCCGCTGTCGCTCGACGGCAACACGCTCAAGCTCATCACGTCCGACCCGACGAACTTCGACATCATTCAGAAGTTGACGTTCATCCTGAACAAGGACGTGCAGCCCGTCCTCGCCGACCACGAGCAGATCCGGGCGGCCATCAACCGGCACTACGGCCAGAGCGAAACGGAGTCGATGGACTCCATGCTCGTCGAGTTCACCGACACCGCCATCGACTTCACGCAGACCGAACAGTCGAAGCAGGCCGCGGACGACGACTACTCGGACGCCCCGGTCGTGAAATTGTGCAACCTGCTGATCCAGGAAGCCGTCACGCTGCGGGCCTCGGACATCCACATCGAGCCGTTCGCCGACCGCGTCCGCATCCGCTACCGCATTGACGGCGTGCTGACCGAGCGCGACTCCGTCCCCCGCCGCCTGTTCGCGGCCATGACCTCGCGCATCAAGATCATGGGGTCGATCGACATCGCCGAGAAGCGCCGGCCGCAGGACGGCCGCATTAAGGTCAACATCCAGGGCCGGCACTTCGACTTGCGCGTCAGCATGTTGCCCACCGTCCACGGCCAATCGACCGTGATGCGCATTTTGGACCGCAGCAACATCCAAGTGAGCATCCGCGACTTGGGCTTCGGCGAGGAAGACAACACCCGCTTCCAGCAGATCATCAAGCGGCCCAACGGCATCTTCCTCGTCACCGGGCCGACCGGGTCCGGCAAGACGACGACCCTGTACGCCGCCCTGAACGAGTTGAACCGCCCCGACCGCAAACTCATCACGGCCGAAGACCCGGTCGAGTACTACTTGCCGGGGATCAACCAGGTCGAGGTGAAGCACAAGATCGGGCTGGACTTCGCCCGCATCATCCGGGCCATGCTCCGCCAAGCCCCGAACATCATTCTGGTCGGGGAGATCCGCGACAAGGAGACGGCCGAAATCGCCGTCCAGGCCTCGCTGACGGGACACTTGGTGTTCAGTACCCTGCACACGAACGACGCCCCCTCGGCCATCACGCGGCTCGGGGACATCGGCGTGCAGCCGTTCCTCATCGCCTCGTCCGTCATCGCGATCATGGCCCAGCGGCTCGTGCGGGTCAACTGCGTGAAGTGCAAGAAGCCGGTCAAGCCGAACGAGGCCGAGTTGCGGACCGTGACGTACACCCCGGACATGTTGGCCAAGGCCACGTTCATGAAGGGGACCGGCTGCAACCACTGCAACCAGAAGGGCTACCGCGGCCGGCTCGGCATCTTCGAGATGATGAAGCTGAACTCGGCCATCCGCGAAATGACCTTCAACATGGCCCCGTCCCCGGAGATCCGCAAGGTGGCCCGCGCCAACGGCATGCGGACCCTGTTGGAAGACGGCGTCGCCAAGGCCTTCAAGGGCATCACGACGCTGGAAGAAGTGCTGAGCACCTGCCACGCCGAGAACGTGGAATTGGAATCGACGAAGTGAGGCGGGGCGACGGGGCGTTTTTACCCCGAAGGGGTTGCACAACAAAGCCCGGGGTCGCGCTTCGCGCACCCCGGGAATGCGTCGCCAAGATTTGTATTGAACCCTGAAAGGGTTCCACAAAAGAGTGGCAGCCGGTTGTGCAACCCTTTCAGGGTTGATCGTTGTATGTGACAGTTTCCCGGGGTGCGCGAAGCGCGACCCCGGGCTTTGTTGTGCAACCCC
>JAYUGD010000961.1:0-3511 GCA_043767785.1 Zavarzinella sp.
CGAGGCGTTCGCGGACGACGCCGACGGCGATGACGACGAGGACGCCAACGACGAGACGGCCGAAGGCACGTCCGAAGAAGGCGACGGCAAGAAGAAACGCCGCCGGCGCCGCCGCCGCCGCGGGAAGAAGGGCGGGGCGACGCCGGAAGGGGCGACGCCCGGCGCGGAAGCCGCGGCCGACGATAGCGGGGAGTTTCAGGCCGTCGCGGAGACCGCCGAAGAAGAAGATTCGGTGGAAGAGGGGGAGGCCCCCGCCGAAATGGCCGACGACGAGGACGACGACTCCAACGGCGAAAACGCCCCCTCGGCCGTGGACGAGGAAATGACGTCCGCCGGCAACGGCCCGCGGCAGGAGTGGAAGGTGATGAGTTGGGGCGAATTGATCGGCAAGTTGCACCGCCCGAACTAACCGAGGGCCGCCATGACCCCGCTCGCCGGCTCGCGGGTGTTGCCGTTCCCGCCGTCCCACGTGGCCGCGTCCCTGAGTGACGCGGCCTTTTTAGTGGCCAGTTTGGGCCGCGTGGAACAGGTGATCGAATCTTCCCCGGACCGGGCCGTGTGGAAAACACGGTTGGGGTCCGGCCTCTTTTCCAGCAGCGTTCTCGTCACGCTGGCCGTAACGGCAAGCGATGCGTCTTCCGCCCGCTTCACCGCCTTGTCCAAGGGGGCCGGCGGCGGCGGCACGGCCGAGATGACGCTCCAATTCCACCCGGTCGATGCCGGGACGGAAGTCCGCTACCACGTTGATGTCGTCGAGCGCACAGGCTTTCTGAAGATCGTCTCCCAAGGCATGATCCATGCGGCCGCCACCGCCGTCATGGACGAGACGTGGCCGGCCATCGCTCGGAAGCTCGCCGCCGGGGCGTGAACTTTTCAAGGAATTTGGCCTTCCCGGTTCCGGGTCGAAACTTCTCCGCCTAAAATACCGTCTGATACACACACCCCCAAGATCGCATTCCCTTCGGACAGGATCTCCCCGATGAAGGAAGTTGTTCGGGCCAAGTGCCCCACCTGCCAAAACGTGCTGACCATCCCGGCCGAGTGGGCCGACCGGATGGTGAAGTGCAAGCACTGCGGCCACCACATCCAGGCCCGCCGCAAGGCGAAGCCCGAGTCGGCGCCGCCCGCCAGAACGGCCGTGCCCTCGGCCGTCCCGATCTCCGCGCAACAGCCGCCCCGCCCGGCCGCCCCGGTGACGGCCAGTCCGTCGTGGGAACCCTTGCCCGAGTACTCGCCCCCGGCCGCGGCCGTCCCAGTGGCCGCATTGCCCGCCGTGCCGATGGCCGGGCCGGGCGCGGACAAGAGCACCTATGTCAGCGCGTTCGACACGCGGGACAAGTACAGTGGGCGAGGCAATTACAAAGGCCCCAAGAGCGGCGCGTGGATCAAGTACGCCGTCTTCGGCGTCCTCTTCTTAAGCCTCATCGGCGGGGCCGCTGCGACGTACCACTACCGGCCGGACCTGTTCACCCGCGGCCCGGCGGAGCCGACCAAAGACACGGCGGTCGCGGACAACAAGGCCGGCAAGGCCGCCGGCCCCGGTGGCGACAGTTCGGCGCCCGCCACCGGCGTCTTCCCCCGCCGCATGTTGGCGATTTCGATTCACAATTACCTGTACGCCAACCCGCTGCACAACGGGGAGACGAACTTCGCCGACGAGGCCAAGAAGACCGGGACGGACGCGGCCGTCCGCAAGTGGGCCGAGCGCTGGCGGGTGCCGAACGAGCAAATCTACCACCTGACGGACTCGCCGACCGTCGCGGAGAAACTGGCCGCGAAACAGCCCAAAAAGAAGGCCGACAAGGACGCCCCCGTGGTGAAGTCCGCCAAGTCCCTGCCACTGAAGATGGTGATGGAAGGGGCCGTCGCCTCGTTCGCCGAATCGTGCCGGGAGCAAGACCGGGCGGTGTTCGTGTTCTGCGGCCACGCCTACGAGAAGGACGGCAAGGCGTACCTCCTGCCGTTGGAAGGGGACTTCGAGGAACTCGACACGCTCATCCCGCTGGAGTGGTTCTTTGAGAAGGTGGGGGCGTGCAAGGCCCAAGAGAAACTGGTGGTCTTCGACGTGTGCCGGTTCCACCCGGACCGCGGCATCGAGCGCCCGCACGAAGGGTTGATGAGCGAAGGGCTGGAAAAGGCGCTGCACACCGCCCCGGACGGCGTCTCCGTGATGACGACCTGCTCGAAGGGGGAATACTCCTACGAGTTAGACTATTACCACTCGCGCAACCTCAAGGCCGAAATCTTCGGCGGCTTTTTCCTGAGCATGATCCACGCGGCCTCCATCGGCGGGATCTTGGCCCCGGAAGGCAAGCTGCCGGCGCCGGCCGACATTTTGCCCGTGGAGCGGCTGGCTGCCTTCATGGCCGAAAAATTGCCAGAGGTGGCGAAGGACCGATTCGGCGACAAGACGCAGACGCCCAAAATCACCCTGAAGCGTCTGGAAACGGCCGTGGCGTACAACCCGACCGAGGCGCCGCCCGCCAAGTTCGCGTACGTGGTGCCGCCGCCGTCGGCCGACCCGAAGATGATCGCGTCGATTCTGCGCGAGATCGAAGTGCCGTCCGTCAAATCCTTCCGCGACGACGCCCCGCCGACGAAGGTCTCCGACGTGATCCCGTTCAAGAAGGAGACGTTGGCCATGTATGAGGTGGGCGCCCTCAAGGCTGACGACACGCCGAACGACTTTCAGAAAGTCGTCGTCAAGGCCGTCGAGGAAATGCGGACGCTCCGCGAGGCCGGCAACGGCAACGAACTCCCCGAGTCGTTCGTGGGGGAAAGTTCGGACGCGGCCAAGAACCAATTGAAGCGCGTCCAAGAAGTGCCGGCCAAAGTCGAGGTGATCCTGCGGGAGCAACTCGAAGAGTTGGAGAATGTCGCGGCGATGAAGGAGAAGGAATCCAAGCGGTGGCAGGCCAATTACGACTACATTCTGGCCCAAGTGAAGTTCCGCATTTGCTACGCCAATCAGTACAACTTGGCGCTCGCCAACTTCCGCGGCGGCAAGGTGCCGGACCTCTCGGCCGATCAGAACGGCTACCGCCTGACGGCCGAGACGACACTCGACAAGAACACGGGCAAGGAGTACAAGACGATGTTCGAGGAGGCCAAGAAGAGCCTCAACGAGCTGGTGAAGGCCCACCCCCAGACGCCGTGGGCGCTGTTGGCCAAGGCGGACCGCTCGGTGGCCATCGGCTTGCGGCTGACGCCGTCGAGCATTAAGTAAAACCACTTCTTCCCCCGCCCGGCGCGTGCCGCCGGGCGGGGAATTTTTTCCCCGCCCCTCACGTCAGCGCCGGTCTTGATAACGGTTCCCGCCCAGCCCGCCGAGGCTCCCTTGGTTGAAGCCGTTGACCGTGTCGTTGTTCGCCACCAAGTTGGGGACGATGCTGATGGTGAAGCCGAAGTTGTTGATCAGCGCGTTGTAATTGAAGCCGACACTGACCTGCATGTCCGTCCCGATGCGGGTAAAAATCAGGGAGTTCGAGAGCGCGCCGCTGGTGCTAAAGTC
>JAYUGD010000962.1:0-3504 GCA_043767785.1 Zavarzinella sp.
CCCCGTTTGCGGGGAGGGCCGGGGTGGGGTCGAAACTTCCTCCCGCAAACGGCAGGCAGCCGAAGCAACCCCCCTCAGTCCCCCCGCACGCGGAGGGAAGGAAGAAGGAAGTCCACGTCTGCGGGCTAGGGGGTGAGGTTGCTTCCTCACATGTCCGCCGATTAGGTGTGGCTCCGCCGGTGGCGCGACGTTAGTGTTGATCGTGTTGAACCTTTACCTGTAGGAGGTGCCGTTTGGCTCTTCGCATTTTTCTCCTGACCGCCTGGGTACTGGCCGCCGTCGGCGTCGGGGTGTGGCACCTCGGGCCGGGCCAAGATTACAAGAAACTGGACAACGCCTCCGTGCAGATTCGGGCGGCGGAAGCGGCGGCTGCCGAGGCGGATTACCAAACTGCGGTCGAAAAGTATGACGCCGCGCTGGCCGCGTTGCCACCGGACCGCATCGGGGAAGCCCGCAGATTGCGGTTGGAACGCGCCAAAGCGCAAATGCTGGCGAAGAAGTTGCCCGAAGCGAGCGGCGAACTGAAAAGCCTCGTCGATGAACTGTCCGCCGACCCGACCGCAGACCCCAAGCTCCTCGCCGAAGCGCGGTCCGCGATGGCCAATAGCCAATACTACATGACGTGGTTGATGCGGCTGGAAGGGCTAAGCCAGGACGTGTGGGAACCGGAAATCGAGGCCGCCCGCCAGAACTACAAACTACTCGCCGAACAAGCCGAGAAGCGCGGCGACACGGTCGCAATCACGAAGCACAAGGAAGACCTCGAAGCCGCGATCCGGCTCGCGCGCATGGACCTCGGGGAGTTGCAGGGCCTTCAGCTGCCGTCGCAGTGAGACGGTTGCGATAGCAAACGGGCCGGTCGGCCCGGAAAGAAACCCGGCAAGCAAAAGCCAGAAAAGAACGACATCCGCAGCGCCGGCGGCGCCCCACCGCGGGATGATTCGGGACATTAATCGGGCTTTAGGATTTGTGCCCTGAAGGGGCACCGGACTGTAGCCACGGGTGAAGCGAAGCGGAACCCGTGGAATGCCGATTGTCACTCGCCCTGAAGGGGCGATGGAATTCCTCTGCCCCTCCAGGGCAGTCGAGTCGTAGGGTCTCCGGTTCCACGGGTTGCGCGAAGGCTCCACCCGTGGCTACATCCCTTGGCCCCCAATGGGGCCACCAAGCCGAAACAACTCAGAACAAATCAAGCGTGTTCTTCACTCGATGAGGTTCGACCGATGAGGAAGTTTTTCCTGGCTCTGTCACTGTTCTTCGGCACGGTGATCGTGGTTCTTGCCCAAGTGCCACTTCCTGCGCCGCCGGCGGCGATTCCGTTGATTGGTGTCACTAAGGACTTGACATCAAGGGCTGCTGTGCAAGCAGGCACGCCATCTGCGCCAGTAGTCAAGGCACCTGCTGAAGCCGCGCCGAAGGCCGTCGAGGCGCCCAAAGAAGGGCCACGGCTGGTGAAGCTGAAGGCACTCACGTTCGATCGGCGGCCGTCGGCGATTCTGAAATCGTGGGCACCGGAACCGAAGCTGGAGGAAGGCAAACTTGTCCCGAAAGACGCCAAGGAACTGGCACTGGAAAAGGAACTGGCCGCGTTCCGGAAGTCCGTGGCGATGAGCGATTGGACCGCCGTGAAACGCTACATCGCGTCGTTACCGGACGAGGAAGCAATCGTGGCGTATCGGCAGATGTTAACATCGCTGCAACAGAGCCAAGGCATGAGTCGCGGCGTTGCCGCCCCTAACGACGAGATGATGCAACAACGCATGATGATGATGCAAGGCGCCCAACAGTTTGCGGAGAAGAATCTGTTCACGATGGACGATCTATTCGGCATCGCCGCCGCCGCGCCGAGTCAGCCGAACGCCGGTCTGTACGATGTGCGCGGAAGCGTGGTCGGCTCCGCGATGGTGGCCGCCGTCGCACCCAAGGGGGTCGAGAAAACGACCCTCGCCACGCTGAGCAACTTCGTGCGGGAGGCCGTCACCGGCGGCACGTTGATTGAGGTGGTCGTCGATCGCTTCAAGACCGAGACGGCGAAGCCAAAGGGACAAGCGGTTTTTGATGTTCGCCAAGTGGCGAAGCTACTGACGCAATCCGGCTACCCAGCCTACGCCGGTGACTTCCTACCCACGCCCGAGAAGGCGACGACGGACAAAGATTACGAAGCCTTGAACTTGTTATCGCGGCACTTCATGGCACTGCACTTGAAGGAGCAGAAAGCGGGCAACCTGGAACGCGCCTGGAACGCCGTGCAGTCGGTGTTGGCCGTGCCGGACGGCACCCGTGAACAACAAGAGGAAGCCTTGCTGCGTGCTGTGGAACTGGCCCCGAAGGTGAAGGATACGCTCGGGCAGAACTGGTTGGACGAAAGCTTCACAAAGAAACCCGAACGCGGCATGGACATCATCGCCACGGTGGGGACGCTGGTTTCCCAAGGCATTTCGACGAAGCCGTTCCAAGCCGACGAACGTCTCAACGCGATTAAGCTGATGAAGACCGCCGTCGAAGCCCTGTTGAAGGCCGCCCCGGAGCGCGCGAAGCAGTGGAAGCCGACGCTCACACTACTTGCCGTGGCGTGGTTGAAGGAAGCGGAGTTCAGCCGGCAGTTCGACCGCAGCACGAGTTCCGGCGGCAGAATGCGCCGCGACATGTACGGCAACATCTTTTACGGCAACACCAACGAAGACGACGACGACGGCGGCGCCATGCGAATGATGATGATGCGGAACGGCAACATGCCGCAACCGATCAGCGTCGGGGACGTACTCCGCGCTAGGCCGAACGACGAGTGGGTGAAGGCCGTTGACGATTCGATCCGCCCTCGGCTGGCCGATCTCCTCGCCCGGTTGCACCTCAAAATGAACGAGGAAGACAAGGCGTTTCCGCTCATCAAGGAACTGGCGAAGGCGCAGAAGGACGAGGCGAAAGAACTGGTGAAGGAGTTCCTCCGCGTGTGGATTCGCAACCACGACCCGAACGCGGCGCGGAACGAGAACCGCTACTCCTGGTTCTTCTTTTCCTACGAGCAACGGGCCGAAGGCATCCCGCTGACGCGCTCCAAGCAGGAACGCAACCTCGTGGAACTGGCCAAGTGGATCGACGAAATTCGCCAACTGCCGATCAAGCCGATCGACGACGAAATCCTCGTGAAGGCGTTCACCACCTGCCACAGTTCGGCGGAGGTTTACAGGACCGAGGCGATTGAAAAAGTCTTCGGCCCGATCGAGAAGCTCCAACCACGCACCCTGGCGGGGCTGGCCCAACAGATGCGCGGGAACTTGGCCGGGCTGTGGCGCGACTCCGGCGAGCAACAGAAGAAGAAGACCAACCGCAAGAAAAAAGACCTCGAAAGCGAAGTCGTTCGCGGCTACGACGTGGCCCGCACGGTGGTGAAAGACGGCCTCAAGAAGTTCCCGAACCACTGGGCACTGCTCGCGGCAGAGGCGTCACTCATCCACGACGAAGTGAACTACCGCCAGGAGTTGGCCAAGTCCACCGACTTCACCA
>JAYUGD010000963.1:0-9663 GCA_043767785.1 Zavarzinella sp.
GTTTGTTACCGCCCCGGCCCCACCTTGATCGTGGACACGCCCGGCACCACGTCTTGGTAGTCCACTTGCGGGACGGCCAAGTCCACGTTGACCGGCTTCTCGGTCGTCTTCTCGCCGATGTTGCCGGCCCGGTCGCGGCAGCGCACGCGGATCAGGAACTCGTGCGACTCGCCGGTCGGGGCCGTCCACGTGTGCTGGCCGGTGTTGTCGGTCCAGTCGGCGGTGATCGCCTTCCACTCCGGCTTGTCGGCGGCCCGGTACTCCAGCATGATCGGCACTGGGGCGATGTTGACGTCGGTGGCCTTCCAGCGGATCTCGACGACGGCCCCGCGCTCACCGTTGGGGCTGACCTTTGTGCTGACGATGTCCACCGTCGGCAGCGTCGTGTCCACGACGACTTGGATGTCGCCGGTGTTGCCCTTCACGGGGACGCGGCGGCTCGGGCCGCGGTGGTTCTCGGCGATGATGATGAAGTTGTACGTGCCGTCCTTCGGGGCCTCGTAGACGAAGCTCAGCGGGATGATGCGCGGCGCGTCCGGGGCGGCGACCGGCGGGGCCGGACGGGGGCCTTCCGTCTTCTCGATCTTCCAATCCAGCTTGTCGTCGGCGGCGTACAGGAAGGCGTGCGTCAGGCCGGACAGGCCGACGCGGGCGTTGTAGTTCAGCGTGATCGACTTTTCCTTGACGTAGTGGACGCTCGGCTGCAACGTGCGCAGCCCGGGGGAGGCCGGCGTCCCGTCGGGGTTGTCCCGCAACTCGCGCGGGTCCCCGACGGGGCGGCCCGGCGGCAGTGGGTCACGCGCGCCGTCGATCCCTTTGTACCCGTCTTTCGCGGACACCCACACGGGGTCCGACTCGGTCTTGTTCCCGGCCTTGTCGAGGGCCACGACGCGGACCTGCATGCGGTCGTTCGGCTTCATCTGCCATTGGCGGTGGTCGCGCGGGCCGAACGGCACGCCCTTGTCGATCGGCTCGTACCGGCCCATGTCCGGCCAGCGGAATTCCAGCTTGACGCCGGCCCGCGTGTCCATGTTCTCGTCGGTCACGTCCCATTCGATGCCGGGGGAGCCGTCGGCGGAGATCACGGACCGCAGGGAGTTCACCCGCGGCGGCGTGCGGTCGATCACGATGCGCCGCTGCTCGGCCAAGCGGTCCCGGCTCACGGGGTCGGTGGTGCCGTCGCTGAACAGCGTCATCGTGGCGAAGCCGTAGGTCCCCTCGCCGGCGGCCTTGAAGATGAACTCGCGCTTCTGCCCGGCCTTGGCCTCCTCGTACTCTTTCCACGCCCCGCCGTCGACGGTGTAGTAGAGCCGGACGGCCCGCGCCGACCCGCCGGCGCGGAGTTCGAAGGGGATTTTAATTTCGTTGTCGCGGGAGTAGGACGTGCGCCCCTCGGTCGGGAGCTGCGCGCGGGCCGCCGCCGGCACGGCAATCAGCCCGCAGATCAACAGGCATCGTAACGCGGAACTCACGACGCGACTCCTTCCGCCCCGCCCGGCGACTCCCCCGTCGGCGAAGCGGCGTCCTGCCATATCGCGCCCGGCCGGCCGCGTCGAGGGGAGACGCCGTCACGGCCCCGCAAGGGGCGCGGACTGGCCGGTATTGGAAAGATCGGCTGATTTGGGGGACGAACTTGAGGGGAGAAGGTGGAGAGAAGAGTTTTCTCGCAAAGCACGCAAAGAGGCAAAGCTCGCAAAGAGCTGATGAAAATGGTTGACTGTCTCTGACCCGGCGAGCATTCGAGCACTTGTTCAAAAATTCCTTTGCGAGCTTTGCCTCTTTGCGAACTTTGCGAGAAACTCTTCTCTTTCTCTCTCATCTCAACGGCTTTTGCCCGAACTTCGTCCGCAGTTGGTTCGCCGTCTGCCACAGGCGGGGGTCGGTTTGCAGGAAGTCGATCAGGTTTCCCGTGGAGACGCCGAGCAGTTTCACGGCGTCGCTGACGCGGGCTTCGACGGCGGCCAGCACGTCGAGCGTCACGCCGGCGGCGGGCCAGAATCGCGGGTCGCGCGCCCCCAAGTGCAGGCGGCCGTCCGCGGATCGGGCAGCGGCGTAGTCGGGGAAATTCGCCACCAATTCGGGGGTGAGAGTTGCCGCGTCCAGCGGGTCGCGGAGGTCGAGGAAGAGCGCCCGGTACAGGCGTTTCAGGGCCTTCGCCTTGTTCTCATGCTGGGACCGGCTCTCCTCGGCGATGACGAGGAGGCCGCTCGGGAGATGACGCAAGCGGACGGCGGAACTCGTCTTGTTCCGCTTCTGCCCCCCCGGCCCGCTGGCCCGGTAGGTGTCCACTTCGCACTGGGCCAACAGGTTTTCGGGAGAGAGGTTCGTCCACACACTTCGGGATTGCGGATTGCGGATTGCGGATTGCGGATTGAAAGACCCGTCATCCCCGGCGGGTGACGATTCCGCGACGGGGGTAGTGTCTTCGTTTTCCAAATCCGCAATCCGAAATCCGCAATCCGAAATCCGCAATCCGAAATCCGCAATCCGAAATTCAAACGACGAGCTTCCACGGTTCGCGGTACTCGCGGTGCAGCATCTTGTTGGCGGCGTCGTCGCCGACGAACATCTTGCTCTTCGGGTCCCACTTGAGGGACTTGCCGGTGAGCAGGGCGATCACGCCGATGTGGCAAATGATGACCGAACTGCCGCCGACTTGGGCGTTGCAGATCGGCTGCTTCTTGCCGTCGCGGACGCACTCCAGGAAGTTGCCCATCTGGTTCGTCGGCCGGCCGTCGTACAACTTCGGGTCTTCCTTCAGCGGCTCGCTCAGGAGCTTGGCGTCGCTGGCCCAGATACCGCCGCGGCTCACGAAGATCTTCTTGTCGCCCTCGCCGATGAACAGCACGCCGTTCTCGTCCGGGCCGACGGTGCGGTCCTTGCCTTCCTTGTTCTTGGGGACGGTGCCGTCCTTGTTCACCATGGCCCCGGCGTCGGTGCCGCCGCCGGACATGGCGATCATTTTCGTGCCGTTGGCGTAGGTGTACTGCACCTGGAAGTTCGGGTGCGTGTTGTACCCGTCCCCCTTGTCGTACGGCTTGTCGGCCTTCAGCACTTCGACGGCGACCGGGCCGCGGCCGTCGGCGTTCATGGCCCACTGGCCGATGTCGATGTGGTGGGCGCCCCAGTCCGTCATCTTGCCGCCGCTGTACTCGTACCACCAGCGGAACTCATAGTGGCAGTTCGTCTGGTTGCCCTTCACGCGGTACGGCACCTTCTTGGTCGGCCCGAGCCACATGTCCCAGTTCAATTCCTTGGGCGGCTCGACTTCGGGGATCGGCCCGCTGGTCGGGTTGCCGCCGATGCGGGCTTCGATCGTCTTGATCTCGCCGATGCGGCCGCTGCGGACAAGTTCGACGGCGGTGCGGAACTGCTGCATCTCCGTGCGCTGTTGGCTGCCGGTCTGGAAGATGGCCCCGGTCTTCTTCTGGACGGCCTGCACGGCCAGCGACTCTTCGACCGTGAGGGTGAGCGGCTTTTCGCAGTAGACGTTCTTGCCGTTCTTCATGGCCTCAATGGCCACCAGCGCGTGCCAGTGGTCCGGCGTGGCGACGATGACGGCGTCCACGTCCTTGCTGGACACGAGTTCGCGGAAGTCGGCGTAGGCCTTCGTCTCGTAGCCGTCCTTCTTGTACTCTTCGGTGGACTTGGCCAGGTGGCGGCCGTCCACGTCGCACAGGGCGGTGATCGTGAACTGGTCTTTCAGGCCCTTCGAGGCGTTGTAGATGCCGCGGGAGCGGCTGGCGGGGCTGCCAGTCCCGACGATGCCGATGCGGACCTTGTCCTGAACCTTCTTGGCGGGCGTGTCGTCCGCCAACAGCTTTTCGGCGTACCACGCGGGGAGGCCGGCGGCCCCCATGGCCGCGAGGCTGCGATTCATGAACCCGCGGCGTGACAGATTGCCAATGTTGAACATGAGGAGAGACCCTTGAGAAATGAAGTCGCATCAGCCGATGCGCGTGCGAATATGGTACAAGACGGTCGGCGGAAAAGAAGATTCACCCACGAAGCCCACGGACGGCCGTCTGTGGGGCGTTCTGGTCTTGCACAAACCGGGGGAGCGGGTATTCTCCGCGGGCACGCGGCGCCCCGGACGGCGCCGCGATTTTTGGGAAGGATTCCCCATGACGCGACGCACTCTGACGGGTTGGGCGTGTGCCGGCCTGTTCGCCCTCGGCTCCCCGCTGACGGCCAAGCCGCCGGAACTCCCGGCCCGCCCGACGACGGACGGCACGGCGCCGACGCCGATGGAACAAGACCACTTCCAGACGGCCAAGCCCGTCGCCCCGAAACTGCTGCCGGCCGCCCTGCGCGACGGCCAGCCGGGCAAGTACGACCCGCCGATGGCCGTCGGCACGTTGGCGGCCTTGCTGACGCCGTTTGACGCCGTCCACCACGCGGCCGCGACGACCGTTGTCAGTTACACGCCCGCCCAAGACGGCTCGCGTAATGACGAGCGGCGGCCGACGGTCACGCACGCCGGGGACACGCAATCGGCCGAGCCGCCGTTCGCGGCGAAGGACGCCGGCGCCCCGGACCTCGCCGCGCTCCAGTTAAAGGTGCTGCGGGAGGCCGCCCGGCAATACCGGGACGCCGTGGCCGGCGGGGACAAGACATTGACCGCCCAGACCGGCAAAACGCTGGACGCCGTGCTGAAACAGACGAAAAACGACTGACGGCGGGGAAACCCGTGCATACAGGGCTGACGAGCGAATCCATCTCGCCCACGAAATTTTCACGCTTTTTTCTCGCAAAGGGTTCTCGTCAGCCGATCAAGAAGATACATTTAAGATACCCTTGAAGCTCTCACCATTCTTATCACTTGCGGACACCGCGGGTGAGTTGAGGTAAACTGACTCCGAAATTTGTGTCCTGACGCGGGCTTTGGTCGTTTTCATTTTCCATGCATCTCAGCCCCACAACGTCAGGCAGGCAACACGAGTTTGGTTGAACGGTGAGGCGGTCATCGGGAACCCCTTGGGGGTATTGGGCTGCGTCGCCCAATGGTGGTGGCCGACGTGCGGCGTTTCCTTTTTTCTCTTTTCATGTCAGGAGTTTTTGAAATGTCTCTCCCCAAACGGACCGCCAAGCGGGCCAGCGGCTTCACGCTGATCGAGCTGCTGGTGGTGATCGCGATCATCGCGATCCTGATCGGGCTTTTGCTGCCCGCCGTCCAGAAGATTCGCGAAGCCGCGAATCGCATGAAGTGTTCCAACAACCTGAAGCAACTCGCGCTGGCCTGCCACAATTACAACGACACGATCGGCACGCTGCCGCCGGCGTCGGTGTTCGTGACCGGGAACTGGACGGACGAGAACAACATCGGGCCGAGTTGGATCGTCCTCGTCCTGCCGTACATCGAGCAGGACAACTTGTACAAGTCGCAAAGCGCCAGCATTCAAAACATGCTGACTGGGGTTAATGACCAAAGCTGGCGGAACCTCCGCGGTACCAGAATCAACAGCTTGATCTGCCCGTCGGACCCGTTCTCGACGACGTTGGGCAACCGG
Organism: Zavarzinella sp.; assembly: GCA_043767785.1. Lineage (GTDB taxonomy): Bacteria > Planctomycetota > Planctomycetia > Gemmatales > Gemmataceae > Zavarzinella. The sequence goes on from JAYUGD010000963.1 coordinate 5,511, forward strand.
GCGGGCGGCGGTTGGGCCCGCGGCACGTACGCCGCGAACATGGGGGCGGGGGACCCGACCAACACCAATACCTATAACATTGGCGGGGTGAACGTGAGCAACCAAGGGCCGATGCGCCCAAACAGCGCTTCGACGGTGGCGACAATTCCGGACGGGTCGTCCAACACGGTGATGCTCAATCACATCCGCTGTGGGCCGTCGGACACGGACATGCGCGGGACGTGGGCGTTCGGCGTGCCCGGCGGCGCCACGACCGCGAATAGCGCGTGGGGCGACTGCTACAACCCGAACGACAGGAACAGCAACGCCGACGACTTGGCTGGATGCACCGACCGCCCTGACATTGCCATGGGCTGTTGGAACGGAGGGTACGGCCAAGCCCAAGCCCGGTCCGCCCACACGGGGGTGGTGCTCGCCGCCATGGGCGACGGCAGCGTGCGGACGATCAAGAACAGCACGACCACCGTGGTCTGGTTCTTTCTGCTCAGTCAAGCCGACGGGCAGGCTAACTCCGCCGCGAACTGAACGTGACGGCATTGCCGTCTTTTATCAAGGCCGAGATGCCACATCTCGGCCACTTTCTTATGCATGTCAACTCTTCTTCCTGAATCCGGCAGGCCCCGCAGGAACCGTCCTTCCAAACGGCTTCTCCTTGGCGGGGCGGCCGTCGTCACCTTGGCTCTCGTAAGCGTCGTCGCCTACTTCTTGTGGACAGGCAACCGTGAACGGGCCGCCGCACTCCTAGACGTCAAATCCGGTAAATTCACTCAAGCCGAGCCGGCCTTACGGGCGGCATACGCGCGAAATTCCGCCGATCGGGAAGTGACGGAGGCACTGGCCCGCGGCTACGCCAAGGCCGACGACGCGCAAGCCGCCGAGTTCCTCTCCCGCTGGGCGGACGCCCGCCCGGCCGACGCGGAGCCGCTGAAACTGCGGTTCGAACACTTCCGGAAACGCAAAGACCCGCGGGCCTACGCCGACGCCCGCCGCCTGTCGGACCGCAGCCCCGACGACTTCGCCCTGCGCCGCACGGCGATGAACCAAGCGTTTTCCTACGGCTACTTTGCCGAGTCTGAAGAACTGTGCCGGGCCTGCCTGCGAGAGAAGCCGGGCGACACCGCCTTGCTCGTCATGCTGGCCGAGACGCGCCGGGCGCAAGGGGACGGCCCCGGGGCCGCCGCCATTTTGGACGACGTGTTGGCCGCCAACCCCGGCCAAGCCGTGGGGATGCAGGCGCGGGCGCTCTTGTACGAGGAAGCCGGCGAGTTCGCCAAGGCGGTGCCGCTGCTGCGGGAGGCGTACCGACTCGACGAGAAACAGCGGCGGTCGATCGGGTACTTGTTGAGCGTCGCCCTCGACCGGGCCGGGCAACCGGAGGAGGCGCGGCGCGTGTTGGCCGAGGTCCGCCTGCTGCAAGAGGTGCAAATCATCGGCGAGACCTTGCAGGGCCAGCCGGACAACTTGGAACTCCGCGTGCGGCTGGCCCAAGCGTACCTCGACGCCGGGCGGGCGAAGGAGGGGGCGGACCAGCTCCAAGCCATTCTGGGGCGGAACCCCGCATTCGCCCCGGCCCACGCGGCCCTGGCGGCGTATTACGAACAGCAGGGCCAAGCCGACTTGGCGGCGGCGCACCGCCGCCGCGCCGGCTTGCCCCCCGCGACCCCGAAGGCCCCATGAACCGACTCGCGTTTTGGCGTGCCGCCGCCGTCTTGCCGGCCCTCGTCTTGGCCGCCGGGTGCGGCCGGCCCGCCGCCCCGCCGCCGGCCGTGATCGACGCGCCGGCCGAGCGGACGCCCGGCAAGCCGTGGTTCACGGACGTGACGGCCGCGGCCGGGATCGACTTCGTCCACTACGACAGCGCCACGCCGATGCACTACATCTTCGACACCATGGGCGCCGGCGTCGGCTTCATCGACTACGACGCGGACGGGTGGCTCGACCTGTTCTGCGTCCAAGGCGGGCCGGTGAAGGGGGGCGGCAAGCCGGGCATGCCGACCCACAAGCTGTACCGCAACAACGGCGACGGCACCTTCGCCGACATGACCGAGAAAGTCGGCCTCGCCCAGTCCGGCTACGGCATGGGGTGCGCCGTCGGGGACTTCGACAACGACGGGTATGATGACCTCGTCGTCACCTACATCAACGGCATCACCCTGTACGCCAATCGCCCCGACGGCCACGGCGGGCGGCGGTTCGTCGACATCACCAAGGCGGCAAAGATCGTCAATCCACACTGGTGTACCAGTTGCGCGTGGGGCGATGCGGACGGGGACGGCCTGCTCGACCTGTACGTGTGCAACTACGTGGAAGTCGATGTCACGAACTATGTGCCCTGCGTGAACGCCGATTTGGGCCAGCGGTTCGGCTGCCCGCCCACGTCCTTCCCGGCCCTCGCCCACACGCTCTTCCACAATAACGGCGACGGCACGTTCACGGACGTCAGCGCCGCGGCGGGCATCGCGGCCGCGAAGCCCGCCGGCGGCTTGGCCGTCGCCTTCGCGGATCTGGACGGGGACGGCAAGACGGACATTTACGTGGCGAACGACATGCAGCCCGCCTACCTGTTCCAGAACCTGGGCGGCGGCAAGTTCACCGACCGCGGCCTGCTCAGTGGGGCGGCCTTCATGCTCGGCGGGCGGTTCATTGCCGGCATGGGCATCGCCCTCGGCGACATCGACGGGTCCGGCCGGCCGTCGCTCATCGTGAGCAACTTCCAGAACGAGCCGACGATGGTCTTCCTCAACCGCGGCAAGATGGCCTTCCAGGAGTGGAGCCACCCGTCCGGGCTGGGGCCGGCGACGATGAAGACTTTGGGATTCGGCATCGAGTTGTTCGACGCCGACCTCGACGGGAACCTCGACTTGGCCTTGGCCAACGGGCACGTCACCCGCAATTCGCAGGCGGTGTACAAGGCCCCCTACGAGCAGGAGGCCCAACTGTTCCTGGGGGACGGCAAGGCCAAGTTCACGGAAGTGACGCGGGAGGCCGGCCCGTACTTCCGCGAGCGGCACGTCGGCCGCGGGCTGGCCGTCGGCGACTTCGACAACGACGGCCGCCCCGACCTCGTGTTCAGCAACAACGGCGGGCCGGTCAAACTGCTCCGCAACGAGACGGAGACGGGCCGGCACTGGCTGCGCGTGGAATTGATCGGGGACGGCAAGAAGAGCAACCGCAACGCCGTCGGGGCCAAAATCGAAATCGACGTCGGCGGCCGGACGCTCTCTCGCTGGGTGACGGGCGGCGGCAGCTATCTGTCCGCCAGTGACCGGCGCGTGCTGGTCGGGCTGGGGGACAACACGACGGCCGGGCGCGTCCGGGTCACGTGGCCGTCCGGCAAGGTGCAAGAGTTCCGCGACGTGGCCGGGGACGCCGGCTGGCGGCTGCGCGAGGGCGAAGAGCCGACGCGGACCCGCTGAACCGGCGGCCCGCGGCGCCCGGCCGCGAGAAGAATTCCACACAATCCCCCGCCGCCGGGGGTATTCGGGACGGCGTGATCGGACTACATTTTCCGTACCAAGTCGGAAGCTTGGGTACACTCTCCCCCCGACCGGAAACATTCGCGGCCGCGAAATCCGGTCCTCTTCAACGAGAAAGCCATGCGTACGTCGATGTTGGCCGTCTTGACGGGATCGATCCTCGCCCTGACCGGGTGCGGCGAGACGAAGGTGCCGATCACGGGCAGCGTGACCAAGGGCGGGAAACCGTTCGTCCCCCCCGAGGGGGGGATGTTCAACGTTTCGATGACGCAAGACGGCGGGACCGCGTCGGGGACGGGCGCCGTCGGGGCCGACGGCAACTTTACCATCAAAGGCCCGGCGGACGGCGGCATGCCGGCCGGGAAGTACAAGGTGAGCATCGTCGCGTACCCGGACCCGAAGGATGTCCCGAAGGGCAAGCAGCCGATGCCGAAGACCATCACCGGCGGCGAGACGTGGGATGTCAGCGCGTCCAACAACAAGTTCACGATCGACTTGGACAAGTACAAGTAACGGGCGTGAACTCCTTCCTATTTCTCCTCTGCGCCGTCCCCGGCGCCGATGTCCCGACATGCGGGCCGGCGCCGGTATGTGCGGTATGACACGCGGAAGAAGAAGTGATTCGGGTTCGACTTGGTATTTAGCTCCAACGGAGCGTTCGCCTGTAGCCAGGCCCG
>JAYUGD010000964.1:0-1108 GCA_043767785.1 Zavarzinella sp.
GGGGAGCTTCCTTGTTCAAGTCCTTGTGAAACTTGAGTTTAGGATCTCCCCGGCGTCATTTTCCACTCGGTGGAACTACTGTGAAGGCGGGACTCCAACACGACCGCCGGACGGCGGTGTTGATAAGACAACGGGAACCCGCCCCCGGAGGTTCCCCGCATGGCTTCCATTGCCGTCATCTTGCCCGCCGCCGGGCAGTCGTCCCGGTTCGCCGGCCGGGAGAAGAAGCCGTTCACGTCGCTCGACGGCCGGGCCGTCTGGCTGCGGACGGCCGAGCTGTTCACGGGCCGGCCGGACGTGAAACAAGTTCTGCTGGTCGTCTCCCCCGAAGACCGCGAAATGGTGGTCAGCCGCTTCGGGGCGACGTTCATGTTCATGGACGTCACACTGGTCGACGGCGGGGCCGAGCGCTTCGAGTCCGTCGCCAACGCCCTCGCCCAACTGCGCGACGAGATCGACTTCGTGGCCGTCCACGACGCGGTGCGCCCGTGTACGCCCCCCGCGGTGATCGACGCCGTTTTTCAGACGGCTGTCCGCGAAGGGGCGGCGTTGCCCGGCGTGCCCGTCGCGGACACGCTGAAGCGCGTGGACGCCGACATGGCCGTGCGCGAGACCGTAGCGCGGCAGGGCTTGTGGCACGCGCAGACACCGCAAGTGTTCCGCCGCGACTGGCTGACCGCCGCCTACGCCCGCCGCGGGGAATTGGGGAAGGCCGTCACGGACGACGCGCAACTCGTGGAAGCCGCCGGGCACCCCGTGCGCATGGTGACGGGGTCGGTGTTCAACGTGAAGATCACGACGCCGGACGACATGCGACTGGCCGAGATGTTCTTGAACAAGAAAGAGGCCGAGGGCCCGAAGAAGGCGTCCCGGCCGTTTGATGATGATCGGTTCGAGTGAGGGTTATACGGCACACGGTCAAGAATGATGCCAACGGTGGTCAGCCCAAAGTCCTCCTCACGCTCCGCGTGAGGACCGGCTTCCCGCCCGAGGCGACCGCTTCCCGTGGAGGGAAGCCGATCCTCACGCGGAGAGCTTGTGCAAAAATCGGCCGGCGGGGGCGACAGGATTCGCGGGCCGCGCTATGGTGGAGACACCGCCATTGTAC
>JAYUGD010000965.1:0-3502 GCA_043767785.1 Zavarzinella sp.
TGTGACCTTCGTGCCTTTGTGGTTGCGTCTTTTTAAACACCGGCCAGTCACTTCACCGCTTTTTTAACCAACGCGCTCCAGAGTTCATATCCCTTCGGCGACAGGTGCAGGCCGTCCTTCACGAACAGGTCTTCCTTCGGTTTGCCGTCGGCGCCGAGCATGTCGGGGACGACGTCGATGAAGCTCAGGCGCTTGTCCGTGGCGCAGAAGTCGCGGATCATGGCGTTGGCCTTCTTCTGGGTCTCGAACTGCTTCCACCGCGCGATGCTCGCCTTGATGGCGATGTAGTGGATGCCTGTCTTCGGCAGTTCGGCGTGGATCGCCTTCACGAAAGCCTTGAAGTCTTCCAGCGCCTGCTCGGGCGTGCGGCCGGAGTTGAGGTCGTTGTCCCCGGCGTAGAAGACGATGGCCTTCGGCTCGTGCTTGGTGATGACGCGCTTGGCGAACAGCGTGGAGTCGCGGATTTCCGACCCGCCGAAGCCGGAGTTGACGGCCTTCCACTCGGGGAACGACTTCCCCAAATCCCACAGGCGAATGCTGGACGCGCCGGCGAACAGGACGGCCCCCTTCTCGGGGGGCTTGTCGGCCTGCCGCTTCTCGATGCCGGCGATTTCCTTCTCCCACTTCGCGGCCCGGTCGTCCGGGGCTTGCGCCCACGCGCCCGCCGTAAAGAGGAACAGGCCGCCGAGAACTTGGAGTATCTTCATGGTTCACCGTCACGCGCATGGGAGGGGGAAAGACTCGCCCATATCATGTCGCCTGGCGACTGAATCGGCAACGAAATACCCCGGCGAATCCGCATGAGCGACCCGCGATCGGCGACGGTGGCCGTGGTCATCGTGAACTACCGCACGCCGGGCCTGACCGTCGAGTGCCTGCGCGCCCTCGCCGCGGAGCGGGCCGCGCTGCCCGGCCTGAGGGCCGTCGTCGTGGACAATGCGTCGGGGGACGACTCGGCCTCGGAGATCGGGGCCGCCATCTGGCGGCACGGCTGGGACTGGGTCGAACTGCTCACCGCCCCGCGAAACGCCGGCTTTGCCGCCGGCAACAACGTGGCCCTTCGGACGCGGTCGGACGCCGACTTCATTTGGCTCCTCAACCCGGACACCGTCGTTCAGTCGGGGGCGGCCGTCGCGCTGGTCGATTTCCTGACGGCCCACCCGCGGGCCGGCATCGCCGGCAGTCGCCTGCTCAACAAGGACGGCTCGTTCCAGACGTCCGCGTATCGCTTTCCAAATCCCGTCGGCGAATTTGAAAACGGCGTGCGCCTAGGCTTCGTGACCAAGGCCTTGGAACACTTCCGCGTCTCGATGAAGGAAAGCATCACCCCCCACCGGGCCAACTGGGTCAGTGGGGCGAGTCTGATGATGCGCCGCGACGTGCTAGAAACGGTCGGCCTGATGGATGAGGGCTTCTTCCTCTACTTCGAGGAAACCGAATACTGCCACCGCGTGCGACAAGCCGGGTGGGAAGTGTGGCACGTCCCCGAAAGCCGGGTGGTTCACCTCTTCGGGCAAAGCACCGGCGTCACCGGCGACCACACCGCCCCGAAGCGCCGGCCGGCGTACTGGTTCAATTCCCGGTCACGGTACTACGAGCGCTGTCACGGGCGAACGACGGCGATGTTGGCCGACGTGGCGTTTTTGATCGCGTTTAGTTTGTGGAAGGCGCAGCGGGCGATTCGCCGTAAGCCTGACCCGGACCCGCCGCACTTTTTGGGCGACTTTGTGCGGCACGCATGGCGGCGGTGGGTTTAGAAAAAAAAGGCATTTCACGCAAAGCTCGCAAAGAGGCAAAGCTCGCAAAGAGCCGGTGACCAATGGCAAGCAAAAGCGACGTGAGGGGTATTTTTTAATACTCTTCTTTGCGAGCTTTGCGTGAAATGCCTTTATGAAGAGCACGCCATGATGACCGCCTCCTGATGCGCCAGCGTCTCCGCGTCCGCGTTGCCCCAGACGACGATGTGCCAGGCGGTTCCCTCGTTGCGGACGGTCAGCATCCCGCCGCCGAGGGTGAGGCGAATGTCTTTCCAGTCTTCCGGCGGTTCCTCGTCCGGGAAGGCCGGCATGTTGTCGATCATTCGCATCTGCGGCGTGAAACCGGCCGTGGAGAGCCGGTCCCGCACGGTCGGCCAAGCGGGGGGCTTCTCGGGAAACATTACGGTTTTGGTCATCCCCACGGCGTCACTCCGTCACAAGACGACTTCGGGGAGGGTGTCTGTATTAGTGGCGGCCGCGGCGGCCATCACGGCGGTGGCGATGGTGAGGTAGGCTTTCGCCACTGGGCTGTCGGCGTGCCGGCGGATGATCGGCTCGCCGGCGTCGCCGCTCTGGGCCACGCGCGGGTCGATGGGCACTTCCCCGAGGAACGGGACGCCGGCTTCCGTGGCCAGCCGTTGACCGCCGCCGTGCCGGAAGATTTCGTACCGCTTACCGTCGTCGCCGACGAAGTAGCTCATGTTCTCGACGACGCCGAGGACGGGCGTCTTGAGTTGCTGGAACATGTTCAGCGCCTTCACGGCGTCGAGCAAGCTCACGTCTTGCGGCGTGGTGACGATCACCGCCCCGGTGAGGCTCACCGTCTGGCACAGCGTCAGTTGGGCGTCGCCGGTGCCGGGGGGCATGTCGATCACCAAGTAGTCCAAGTCGCCCCAGTTGATTTGCGTCAGGAACGTCGTGACCCACTTGCCGACCATCGGCCCGCGGAGCAGCACGCCCTTGGTGGCGTCCGGCAGGAAGCCGAGGGACATCAGTTTGATGCCGTACTTTTCCAGCGGGAAGTTGGCGATCTGCGGGTCCACGGGGCCGACGCCCATCATCATCGGGACGCTGGGGCCGTAAATGTCCGCGTCCATCAGGCCGACTTTTTGGCCGTGCATCTGGAGGGCGAGGGCGAGGTTGACGGCCACCGTGGACTTGCCGACGCCCCCCTTGCCGCTGGCGACCGCGATGATGTTCTTGACGCCCGCGATGGCGGGATTGCCGGGTTGCATGAAAGTCTGTCTCCGAGGTCAGGAAGGCTGGCCGAGTTGCCGCAGGTATTCGAGCGTGTAAATGCCGGTGTCGTGGCCGTCGTTCCACACGATTTGGTAGGCGTAGCGGCCGCGCGGGATCATTTGCTTCGGGAACGGGTCGGCCGCGGCAATGTCCTTGTCCGAGAGGATGCGGAACGGGTCCGGCGGCTTTTGCCGTTCCTCGTTGCAGGTCGCGCACGGGCACTGCTTGCGGAGCAGCCGGAACGGCAGGCGCGAAGTCACGCCGTCGGCCCACTCGACGGTGAGGCCGTCGCCCTCGCGCTTCAGGGAAAGAGGTTTGAACGCCTCGCCGTCGGCCATTACAGAGGTTGCTCCGCGAATCACTTGCGTATCGCTCATGATAGGAGCCGGGACCGCGTCTTGTTAGCCGCGACGCGGAGGCTTTGCGCAGCGGAGCGCGTCCCCAGACCGTCGCCCAAAACCGTTGACCGCAGATAAGGGGCGACAGTCATTGGCCGCGCTCCGCTG
>JAYUGD010000966.1:0-3500 GCA_043767785.1 Zavarzinella sp.
CCTCCTCTTCTTCTTCTTGCGCTCCTCCGCCCGTTCCTTGGCGCTCTTGCGTTTGCCGGTGTCGCCTTTGGTTTTGAATTGATCCATGCCGCCGGGAAGGAAGGCGCCCATCTTGCTCATGCCGGTCATCATCTTGACCCGTTGCCACATGCTCATCTGGGCGAATTGCTTCATCAGCACGCGGATTTGGTTGAACTGGATCAGGAACTGTTTCACTTCGTGCGGCTCGACGCCGCTGCCTTCTGCGATCCGGCGCCGACGGCTGTTGTCGATTAAATCGGGGTCGTACTTTTCCTTCTTCGTCATGCTGTCGATCATCCCCTGCACCCGCTTCAGCGCCTCCTCCGGATCCTCGCCCTCCGGGATCATGTCGCTCATCCCCGGCATCTTGCCGATCACGTCCTTCATGCCCATCTTGGCGATCATCTCGAACTGCTTGCGGAAGTCGTTCAGGGTGAAATTCCCCTTCTCCATCTTCCGCTGCTGCTCGGCCAACTCCTCCTGCGACATGTCCTTCTGGAGGGACTGGATCTTCTCGACCACCCCCATCAGGTCGCCCTGGCCCAGAATCCGCTGGGCCATGCGGTCGGGGTGGAACTCCTCCAGCTTGTCGAGCTTCTCGCCGACGCCGATGAACTTGACGTACTTGCCGGTGATGTGCTTGATGCTCAGCGCCGCCCCGCCCCGCGCGTCGCCGTCCAGCTTCGTCAGGATGATGGCGTTCAGTTCCAGCGCGTCGTCGAACGCCTTGGCCACGTTCGCCGCCTCCTGCCCGATCATCGCGTCCACGACGAGGTAGCACTCGTCCGGCTTGCACTGCTTGTCGATCATCTTCAGCTCGGCCATCAGGTCGTCGTCGATCTGCAGCCGGCCGGCGGTGTCGAGGATGACGGCGTCGCACAGCTGCTTCTTCGCCTCGGCGACGGCGTTGCGGCAGACGCTGACGGGGTCGGTCGGCTCGCTGTACACGGGCACGCCGATCTGCTCGCCGAGGACTTGAAGCTGCTCGACGGCACCCGGCCGTTTCAAGTCGGCGGCCGCCAGGAACGGCTTGCGGCCGCGGGCCTTCAACGTGAGGGCGAGCTTGGCGGCGGTGGTGGTCTTCCCCGCCCCCTGCAACCCGCACAGCATGATGACGACCGGCCGGTCGGCCTTCTGGGGAATCTTGTGATCCACCGGCCCCATCAAGGCGCAGAGTTCCTCGTAGACGATCTTGATGATCTGCTCGGACGGGTCGATCTTGGCGAGGACTTCTTCGCCGACCGCCTTGGCCTCGACGTTGGCGATGAACTGCTGGACGACGGACAGGTTCACGTCCGCTTCGAGGAGCGCGCGGCGGACCTCGCGCAACCCTTCGCGGATGTTGTCGGCGGTCAGCCGCCCCCGGCCGCGGAGCTTTTTGAAGGCCTCGGACAGCCCCTTCGTGATACCTTCAAACATGCGCGGTCACCGGATACGGAACGTCGGGCGGGTGTCGAACGGTCAATATAAGCGGAGAACCGCCGCCCGCAACGGGACACGCGGACGGCGGAATCTCGGCGGGCGGCGTCAGAGGCCGATGTCGTCCGGGGAGGCGGCGGTGACGGCCGCGCGGATGGCGGCGGTCCGTGTCGGGATGTCCGTGGTCGCATTGACATTGGCCTCGAGCGTGGAAGCAACGGTGCCAAATCTCGCCGTGAGGACGATCAGGAGGTTTTCCCGTTTCCCTTCCAAATACACTTCAAGCCACCCTTCTCGAAGAGCGGCTTGGTAAGTTGTGGACTCCTTCATGCCCCTGACCCTCCAGTGATGGACGATAGTGAGTATCAATTGCTGGTCGATGGCAGCCGATCCACAATTTCGGCATAGCTGGAACCCATTGATACCCGGCGCACGAGCCAATGCAGTTCCTTTCGCAGAACTGCAGGCAGAACGAAATCGATCTCAAACAGGTTGCTCAGGAGAATTTCCAACCCAACGCCTTCCTCGCCGTGGTCGAGCAGAATGCGGGCCTCCGACATGGCGAAGTCGATTCGAGGACGTTCCGCGTTGGGGCAGCTCTCTCGAACCCATCGGAGTGCGCGGAGGAAGCGATAGCGGGTGAGTTTGTGGCCGCGACGGATTGCCACAGGAATAACCCCGAGTAAAGAACCAGGGGGCTGACGCCCCCACTCGCCTTGTCAGGTCGCCTCACCCGTCCATCACTTCCTTGGTCTTGGCGTCGGCGAGCTGGTCGATCTTGTTCTCGTACTCCTTCAGCAGGTTCTGCACCTTCTCCTTGCTCTTGTCGCGGTCGTCCTCGGTCATCGCCTTGGCCTTCTCGGCGTCGTCGAACGCCTTGTTGGCGTCGCGGCGGATGTTCCGGCTGCTCACCTTGGCCGCCTCGGACTGCTTCTTGATCTGCGCCGCCAGCTTCTTCCGCTGGTCGCCGGACATGGCCGGCACGCTCAGGCGGATCACCTTGCCGTCGTTGTTCGGGGCGAGGCCGAGGTCGGACCCGCGAATCGCCTTCTCGATCTCCTTCAGGTCTTCCGTCTGGAACGGCTTGATCTGGATGGTCGCCGGGTCGGGGCAACTGATGTTGGCGATCTGCTTGATCGGCGTCGGGCTGCCGTAGTAGTCCACGCGGAGGCTGTCCAGCATGGCCGGCGACGCGCGGCCGGTGCGGAGGCCCTTCAACTCGTCGCGGAACACGCCGAGGGCCTTCTCCATCCGCTCGGTGGCGTCCTTCAACACTTGGGCTGCGTTCATGTCGGAGTCTCGGAAGTCCCCCGGAGGAGACCGGGCAAGGGTAGGGTTTAACCGGCTTGAGGCGGGGCGGGTACGGCTTGCCGGCGGGCCACGTCGGCCAACAGGCGAAGGGCCGCATTCACGGCCACGGCCGTCGGGAAGGCGGTTGCCACGTCCGGGTCGAGCCGGATCAAGGGACCGGCTTGATACCGGGCATAGTACTTCCCACGCACGCCGCCGCGCAGTTGCGACAGATCGTACTCGGTCGGCAGATCGTCGTCAGGCGCGGGGGTAGTCGCCATCTTCGTATCCCTTGCGCTCCGCCTTGGTGGTCACGCGAGCGCTGATGATGCGGGTGGCCTCGCCGCGATCCGTGTGCGAGACGATCAACACCCGCCCGGACTCGGACATCCCGATGGTCAAGAACCGTGGCTCGGCGTCCGAATGTCGGGGGTCGCCGAACGTCACGGCGAGCGGGTCGCCGAACACGGTGGACGCTTCTTGGAACGTCACCCCGTGTTTCGTCGCGTTCACCGCCGCTTTGTCGTCGTCCCACTCGAACTGCATGCCAGACACTCCTGTCGTCTCACTCGCTCGTCACCACGGTGCCAATCGGGTGGCCGGCGACGGCCTTCTCGATGGCCCCGTCCTGCTTGTAGTTGAACACCAGGATCGGCAGTTTGGCCGTCTCGCACATGTCGAACGCCGACACGTCCATGACCTTCAGCCGGGCGGTCAGCACCTGGTGGTACGTCAGCCGGTCGTACCGCACGGCGTGCGGGTTCTTCTCC